>CAYTTI010000211.1:0-1528 GCA_964440675.1 uncultured Coriobacteriaceae bacterium | reverse complement strand
TTAGTTCATTAACTAAAACGTTATAACAACGCGATACTTATCAGCTTTGCATGCTGAGTCGAAAGCATCCTGAGCGCGTTCTACCGGATACACCTCGCTCACAAAAGGTTCCGTGGAAATAATTCCTTCGCTGATGAGGCGGCTCGCGCGCATGAAGTCGCGCTCGTTCGAGTTCGCAGAGCCAAGGATCTGCAGGTTGAGTTTGTGAACCTGATTCGGGCTGAAATCAATTGGTTCGTCGGGATGAAACGAGCTATAGAACATGACCTTCCCACAGTTGTTAAGACAACTAATCGCATCTTTTGCAACGCTAGGAATTGGCGTGGTATCGATTACAACGTCAGCGAGACGACCGGAGCCCAGTTCACGGACACGCTCAACCAAATTCTCTTTACTTGGGTTGATTGCGCACCTCGCACCAAGCTCGATGGCAAGAGCTGTGCGCTCTTCGTTCGTATCGGACACAATCACCATCGCACCGCGACGAGCTGCAAGCAAGGCGTTAAGCTGCCCCATGATACCGCATCCAATAACCAATACTATGTCGCCAAACTGGATGTCGCACATCTCAACAGCGTGCAAGACACAGGACACAGGCTCTACGAGCGCGGCTTGTTCGGCGGGAACATTATCGTATTTGAAGCAGTTCCTTGTCTCCACGACGTAGTGGGAACTCAAACCGCCCATCCCATGATAGGGAAGCCCCGGGAGTTGCTTTTGATGGTTAAAATGCTCACAAGCCTCGTGTGCACCCTGCTTACACTGGTCACACTCTTTGCAGGCTAACTGAACACCGCAGACAACCCTGTCCCCTATGTGCCATACCTTGGTGTCAATCTCAGACCCCATGGCCTCGACGTAGCCGGCAATCTCATGTCCACCAATGAATGGATATGCAACCTTGTTCACACCGGTGTACGCACGCTGCTCCCATGTGCAGATCGCACAAGCTTCGATTCGTACAAGCAGCTGGTGCGCTCCAGGGGTGGGAACATCGTACTCCTCGACGGCAAGATCGTTCACGCCGTGAAAGACTACCGTTTTCATTTTCTCGGCCATGGAGCCTCCTTCATCTTCTTATTACAAGCTAAACAGCAAAGATTCCAAGTCCACCCGTAATGATTCCAAGGATCACGAGAATGAGCATGACTGTCGTGGATTTCATTTGACGATCACGCAAGAGCCAGAGCGTAAAGAGCGTAATTGTCATGGGAACTAAACCGAGGAACAGGGTATCGAGTACATCCGCTTGAATAGCAAGTTGCATCTCGCCGATCGTGATGACCGCAGGACAAGTAACCGTAACGTTATCTGCTGTCAGTGCCCCAAGTACCATCGCACCCATAGCGGACGCGCCCGTAATGATTTTCTGGAGCATGTTGCCCGAGAGAACTTTCTGTATGCCTTCAGCGCCGAGGCGGTACCCTTGCATCCAGCAAATGTAGGCAACCGGGAGCATAATGGCGTACATCGCAATGGTATAAGCAATGGGACCGAGAAGATTGCCCGCCTGACCGATCGAGATACC
>CAYTTI010000210.1:0-1533 GCA_964440675.1 uncultured Coriobacteriaceae bacterium | reverse complement strand
CTCGTGGAACGCAGACGGTAAGCGTACAGCTCGTGGGTATCCACAATGGCGATATTGCCAGCACGCTGCACAAACTTATATGTAGTTGCGAGATCCTCATAGTAAAGGCCAACAGGAAAAGGATCCTCCCCTAAAACCTCACGCTCGTACAGGCGCCACTGCACCCCCGTGTCCAGCGCCTGATAGAGTATCAGGCGCAGAGCCTCGGAAGCAGGCAGTGGCGCCTGCATGAGGGGCGCCACGGCGGACATGTCATCTATCAAACGAAAATTGTCACCGTCGTGAAAGCTGTGTCCCCCGGGAACAGCAGCAATTTTTGTTTCATGCGTTTGCATAGCGCAAAAGAGCGCTTCGATAAAAACAGGCGAAACCCAATCATCACTATCCACAAAGGAAATTAGCTCGCCGCTCGCATGGCGCAGGCCAAAGTTCCTAGCATCCGAAGGCCCACCGTTTTCCTTATGCAGAGCGACAACACGCGAATCACGCGCTGCATATTCATCGCAGATTGCTCCACATCCGTCAGGAGAGCCATCATCAACAAGAATGATTTCGATATTAGAGTAGGTCTGCGCGAGAAGGCTGGCAACGCACTCCCTAAGATAGTCTTCGACGTTGTATACGGGAACAATGACCGAGACAAGCGGAGCATTATTCATAGCATGCTTCCTTTGCAAGCTCGCAATAAATACCACCAAGTCTCTCCGCCGCGCGCTCTATGTCGTAGTTTGTGAAGTCTTTTTCGTATACATCAAGACGCTGCCCCGGCTTAACTGAACAGAGCGCGTCTGCCCACACTATGGGGTCATCAATAGGCAAAAAATGCACATTCCCTGTCACGTCTACTTCTCGGGTAATCCGATCGGATAGAAAGCAGGGCAGGCCTGCCCTCTGTGCCTCGACACCAACGAGTCCCAGACCCTCGTAGAGGCTGGGCAGCACGAACGCGTCAAACGCCTGATAAAGCTGGTTGACATCGTTGCGTTGACCCAGAAACTTCACCTGCTCTGTAACCCCGCGTTCGGCAGCCCAACTCTCCACAAGGTCCTTGGCTTCGCCACTGCCAACCAAAAGAAGTACAGCGTCTTTTCGACACTTAACTACTTCTGCAAAAAACTCAATAAGGAACCGATGGTTCTTCACGGACACGAACCTGCCCACATGCCCGATGACATACTGGTCACCGACGAGGCCCAGGTTGGCCCGCGCGCAAGCGCGGACCTCAGCATTGAAGGAAAACTTGGAGAGATCTATAGCGTTGTAAAGAACATCGAAATCTGCTCCTTTACCGAACAGCCACTCACCTGCGTAGCGGCTGCACGCAATGCGGTGCGTGGGGTAAATGTTGGCAAAGCGGCGCAAGCACGCTTTCAAGGCGTTTCTCAAGAACTCACCCTTGCCCGCCATACTGTGACTGTGCGCAATGCGCACAGGAACACCAGCACGCTTTGCTGCACGCAAAGAAAAGACCGAAAGTGTATTGATGTGGGAATGCACGATGGGCCAGCGCTGCTCGCGAAAAAGACGTGTAAG
>CAYTTI010000209.1:0-1552 GCA_964440675.1 uncultured Coriobacteriaceae bacterium | reverse complement strand
CTGGCTGCGCACACAGGTAACTGAACTCGATTGGGAAAGCCTTGTTGATCAACACTATCGGATGTTCGCAGCAATCACAACAGGCAATACCGATGAAGCTGGTTTTCTTTCAAGCGTTCACCTACACCTTATGGTTTTTGAGCAGCAGGCCGTTGTAAACGCATTCCCCCACTATTTTGACGATGCCAGTGAAAAGTAAGCAGTGCATTCCTCTTTTGCAAAAGATGCCTTCATTAACCGGTCCCAGGCGCTGAAATCGTTTCTACAGCCGTTTCTACAGCCGCTCGACAGTGCCCTCCCAAGAGTCAAGTTTTCGAACTCGGATGGAGTCGTCGAACCAGTGGGTCGTAACAGTCTTGGCACGCGTGTAGAAGCGGAAGCCGTCGATGCCTAATACGTGCTGGTCGCCAAAGAAGGAATCTTTGTTGCCGCTGAACGGGTAGTAAGCAGAAGGCACCGGAATGCCAACGTTGATGCCAACCATACCGCCGTCGGTGTCAATCTCGAAGCGACGAGCATAGTAGCCGTCCTGCGTGAAGATGCACGAGCCGTTCGCAAAGGGGTTGGCGTTCATGATCTTGATACCCTCGTCGTAGCCTTTGACACGCTTGATGCATAGGACCGGGCCGAAGATCTCGTCGTGACCAATGGACATGTCCTCGGTAACGTGATCAAAAATCGTTGCACCGATGAAATAGCCGCCTTCACAGCCTGCGGGAACCTTAGGGTTACGGCCATCAAGTACGAGTTGAGCACCTTCCTCAATGCCCTTTTCGATCCAGCCGAGCACACGCTGCTTATGTGCCTCGGAAACTACTGGGCCTAAATCGGTCTCGGGTTCCCAAGCGTAGCCAAGCTTAAGTGCTCCCGCCTTCTCGACAATCTTCGCCACAAGTTTGTCGGCGATAGACTCTTGCACGCATACCACGGGCAGCGCCATGCAGCGCTCTCCCGCACAGCCAAACGCAGAATTGATGATGGCTGACGTGGTGGCCTCAATTTCGCAGTCCTCAAGCACAAGGGCGTGGTTCTTGGCCTCGGTTTGAGCCTGGACGCGCTTGCCATTCGCACCACCCTTGGCGTAAATCTCCTTGCCAACGCGCGTAGTGCCCACGAAGGTTACCGCCTTAACGCGCGGGTCAGTAAGCAACATATCGCTCTCGTTGTGAGTGCAGGTTACAAGATTCACAACGCCCGCAGGAAAACCTGCTTCCTCGTAGAAGAGTTCGAGCATACGCATAGAGGTCAACGGGGTGAGTGTCGCGGCTTTAAGCACGACGGTGTTGCCACAGGCAACTGCTAAAGGTACCATCCAGCCCCAGGGGATCATGGCAGGAAAATTGAACGGCACGATTCCGGCAACCACACCGAGTGGCATGCGGTAGGTGGAGCAATCGAAGCCCATGGACACCTGGAGGGTGCCTGATCCTTGGATGGCGAGGGGCAACGAGCAGGCGAGCTCGGTGGGCTCGAGCGCCTTCAGGATGTCGCCACGACTCTCGTTGAGGTTCTTTCCGTGCTCTTTAGCGCAAAGTTCAGCCAACTCGTCCAA
>CAYTTI010000208.1:0-1556 GCA_964440675.1 uncultured Coriobacteriaceae bacterium | reverse complement strand
GGCTGGCTGGGATCGGTAAGCAAATACGGCTGTATGGTGGTTCGAGTCCAGCTCACCACTTCGTTAGAAATGTCATAGCAGCCAATTGAAGTTCTATCCCAGCTCACTTCAATCGATAGACCAAAATGTAGTGCTGAGGTGGTATAGAACACCGTTTGACCTTGGCGAGTCAGCGTATGGGCGTATACCGTATCGTAAGCCCAGTCCCACAGCGTTTGCGTGTCGTTGAAACGACCAGAAGAGCTTTCACATCCCAGTACGACCGTGTAGAGCTCAATATCATAACGATTGCAAAAGCCTAGAAACGCATTACCAAATTCTGTCTTTCCCGTTTTTATACCAGCAGCACCGGCATATGTGGCAAGCAGCTCATCGGTCGTGGCAAAGGTTGCCTCATACCCATTGATCGTAATGGTGCAGCTTTCACGTGTGACTAACTCCGCAATGGTGTCATAGTTCTCTATGGCATAGCGACCCATAATGGCCAAATCTGAAGCACTGGAATAATGACCGTCCTCCTCAAGGCCGTGGGAGTTGGCAAAGTGCGTATGATCCATGCCGAGCTGCTCGGCCTTTTCATTCATGAGCTCAACGAAGGCGCTCTCGCTACCCGCAACTTCCCGAGCGATGAGCACCGCCGCATCGTTTGCAGAATAGACGAGCAATACCTCCATGAGGTCTCCAAAGGTCGTAGTTGAGCCTTCCTCGAAACCTGCAAGCTGCGAGTAGCTCGGTAGATCGAGTTCCCCCACTTCGACCTCTGTATCAAAATCGATGCCTGCGTCAAGGGCAACCATGGCAGTCATTATTTTTGTGATGGATGCCATGGGCATCTCTTCGTCGGCGTTGTACGACCACAACACATTGCCATCACCGTCACAGATGATCGCCGCTTGAGCCTCGGTAAGTGCAGGGGCAGCCAGCGACTCACTCGATGTTATAGACGAAGTGGTAGAGGCGGTGGAATCAGAATCCGACAACGTAGCGACTGATCCGATTGCTGTCTCCGATGATGTATGTTCTGCATCCGCAGTGCCGTTGCATGCATAGGTAATGACACACAGAACGAGTGCGCAGAGCAAACCGAATAACAGGCAGAAGCGCACTGCACGCGTAAAGATGCGGGGTCGTCTGGGATACCGATACTGCATCAATTTTCATCCTGCCAGGTTGAAGCCTTAGCTTCACGAATGAAGTGCAGCCCAATCCGACTATAGGTAACGGCAGTAATCATCGAACAAATGCATCCCGCATACACGAACAAGACCCCAATTGGTGCCGCTTGTGTATTGAAAAGAGGCAGCCAGGCAACCTTAACGAGACCAAGACCCTCAATAACAGGAACACCCAACAGTAGATCAGCAAAACCAATCATCAGCAGAGCCGTGGTGACCTTGCCGATGAACACAACATCAATGGGGCGCGCATGAAAACGATGAACGATCCGCATGCCAATTGCGAGATAGATATCGCGCCCTACCACAAGCAGGGCAACCCATACTGGCAGTTCCTCACGAATGAGCAGGCCAAGAACACCGCTAAAAAGCAGCATACGA
>CAYTTI010000207.1:0-1581 GCA_964440675.1 uncultured Coriobacteriaceae bacterium | reverse complement strand
GCGCTCCATGCGCGCGATCTCTACCATATCAACCCCAATACCTGCTAACGGCACTATTTACTCCACTGTTACCGACTTGGCAAGGTTGCGTGGCTTGTCAACATCGCGATTACGATCAACCGATACAAAGCGTGCCAAAAGCTGCAGGTGCACCACAGCCGGAATTGCTGCCATAGTTTCCTCTGTCATCTGTGGAATCCACAGGACTTGGTCGCACTGTGCAGCAACATCTTCATCGCCGTCGGTGGCAACAGCTATTACCACCGCGCCGCGCGCCTTAACCTCCTGCACATTGGAGAGCATCTTTTGCCGCGTGGTGTCGTTAGGAATAATCGCAACAATTGGATAGCCATCCTCAACCAGGCTAATGGAGCCGTGCTTCATCTCACCTGCGGGATAGGCCTCGGCATGCAGATAGCTCAACTCTTTGAGCTTGAGCGCTCCTTCTTGAGCTGTTGTGGCATTGGTGCCACGACCCAAGAACAAGCTGGAGTTCCAGCCTTCAAACACCCGGGCAGCGGCACGATCTTGCCAGCTACGCGCAAGTACCTCACGAACAGCGTCGGGTACCTCGCACAAGGCGTCGTACTTTTGGCGCACTTCGTCGAGTGTCATATGACCGGTGTGATGTGCCAAATACAGAGCAAACAAGAATGCCGCTACCATCTGCGAGGTATAGGCCTTGGTGGAAGCCACACAAATTTCAGGTCCTGCTTGGACGTAAATGGTGCCATCTGCCTCACGCGCTGCGGTGCAGCCGATAACGTTGCATATAGAGAATACGCGGCAACCCATCTGGCGCATCCTGCGCGCAGCAATCAAGGTGTCAGCCGTTTCTCCCGACTGAGTAATAACCACGCAGAGCGTGTTTTTACTTGCAATGATGTTGGAATACACAAATTCACTGGCAATTTCCACCGATACCGGAATGTGAGCCCAGCCCTCGATGATGTCCTTGGCGATGAGACCCACATGATAGGACGTGCCACAGGCAACAACGTATATGCGGTCGATAGCAGCAATTTCTTCATCAGTCATATGCAGCTCATCAAGCACAATGCCGTGCTCGTCAAGGCGATTGGCAAGCAGGCGCTCGATGGCCTCGGGCTGCTCGGCTACTTCCTTACTCATAAAGTCGGGATAGCCGCCACGCTTTGCCTCAGAAGCACTCCAGTTCACGTCAATGGTGGTGGGCTTCACAACGCTTCTGCCCTCGGCATCGATAACGTGTATCTTGCCGTCTTGGGTGAGACGTGCCAGCTGACCATCTTGAAGCTGGGTAATGTGGCGCGACTTGTCGATAATCGCCGTAATGTCAGACGCACAATAGGCACCATCTTCAGTAGCGGTAAGCACCAAGGGCGAGTTCTTGCGCGCACACACTAAGGTGCCGGGCTGTGTAACACATTCAACGGCAATGGCCCACGAACCCTCCAGCCTTGCGACAGCAATACGAGTTGCCTCGAGCAGATCGCCTTTGGCAGGCCCCTCCATAGACTCCTCAATAAGGTGAACAATAACCTCGGAGTCGGTATCGCTTGCCAGCTTATGGCCACCGGAGATGAGTTCTTCGCGCAGCTC
>CAYTTI010000206.1:0-1599 GCA_964440675.1 uncultured Coriobacteriaceae bacterium | reverse complement strand
GAACCTAAATCCAGCGCGTCTACCAATTCCGCCACGTCCGCATGAATAACTCACAGCTTTATGATGATAGCAAACACAGACGGGATCGCGCTCATAAACAAGCCCGACCCCGCATAAGTCTTGCGATATTTGTGATGAGTAAACTTCTAACAACTCATTGCTCACGAAGAGCCGTACGAGCTAGACGATACCCTGTATACGTTGCTAGACGATACCCTGCGCCATCATTGCATCAGCTACCTTCAAGAAGCCCGCAATGTTGGCACCAACAACGTAGTTGCCCGGCTTTCCGTACATCTGCGCAGCCTCAGCCGAGGAATCGTGGATGTTGGTCATGATGTCCTTGAGGCGACCATCAACCTCTTCAAAGCTCCAAGACAGACGCTCGGAATTTTGGCTCATCTCCAAAGCAGATACGGCAACGCCACCTGCATTTGCCGCCTTACCCGGACACAGGGCTACACCCGCATCGATGAGCAGATCCGTTGCATCGGCGGTCGTAGGCATATTTGCGCCCTCGACAACGAGGCGGCAGCCCGACTTAATGAGTGCTTGGGCACCAGCAAGCGGAAGCTCATTTTGTGTTGCACAGGGCATGAACACATCGCACGGAACCGCCCAGGCTCCACTACCTTCGTGATACTCGGCATGGGGGCGCTCGGCAGCATAATCGCTTACGCGCGCGCGGCGCTGCTCTTTGATGTCTTTAAGCAGTGCTACGTCAATACCATCGGCGTCATACACCCAGCCCGACGAGTCGGAAACCGTCTGAACAACAGCTCCGAGCTCTTGTGCCTTTTGCGCGGCATAGATAGCGACGTTACCAGCACCGGTAATGTTGACACGCTTGCCCTCAAACGAGTCTCCAGAAGTGCCCAACACGCAATCAGCGAAATAAACCGCGCCATAGCCCGTGGCCTCGGTCCGTGCAAGCGAGCCGCCCCAGCTTAGCCCCTTGCCGGTTAGCACACCTTCGTAGCGGTTGCGAATGCGCTTGTACTGACCAAACATGTAGCCAATCTCACGACCACCGACCCCGATGTCACCTGCAGGCACATCAGTATCAGAACCAATATGGCGGTAGAGCTCGGTCATAAAGGACTGGCAAAAACGCATAACCTCTGCGTCCGACTTGCCCTTAGGATCAAAGTCTGCACCACCCTTGCCGCCACCAATAGGCAGACCTGTCAATGAGTTTTTGAAAATTTGCTCGAAGCCTAAAAATTTAAGGATGGAAAGGTTAACCGAAGGATGGAAGCGCAAACCACCTTTATAGGGGCCTATGGCACTGTTGAACTCGATACGATATCCACGGTTTACCTGTACCCTACCCGCATCATCTGTCCAAGGAACCCTAAACATGATGACACGTTCAGGTTCAACCAAGCGCTCAAGCAGAGCTACATCCTGATATTCGGGATGGGCATCAAGAACGGGCTGGATAGACTCCAGAACCTCAGCAGCAGCCTGCACGAACTCAGCTTGTTCTGCATAGCGTGTTTTCAACATCGTGCGTACTTCACCCGAATAGGACATATAATCCCCTTTCAATGGTAGGTAATCTATGGGTTGGATAACTATATCAAGTATTCATGCAAG
>CAYTTI010000205.1:0-1667 GCA_964440675.1 uncultured Coriobacteriaceae bacterium | reverse complement strand
GCGCACTCGAGAAGCTAAATGCACCTGTTGTGGTCGCGCCCTCCGGGAAGGAAAAGCCATTGGCCAGACTCGTGAGCGACGTGCAGTTGGCAAAAGCATAGCTCATGTCCTCAACACTCGAAGGAATAAGCGGAGCTTCTACAAGGGATGTGCAACCTGCAAAGGCATAGCTCATGTTCTCGACAGAGCTTGGGATGGTGGGTGCCACCTCAAGCGAGCTACAGCCATAGAAGGTATAACTCATATCTGTGACAGAGCTTGGGATGGTGGGTGCTACCTCAAGTGAGGTGCAGCCATAGAACCAGTATGCTAGGCTTGTGGGTGCAACACCACTCCCAAAGCTCACAGACGTGATTTGGTCGCAGTAATTCGCCCAGGGCACATCAGAAGATGAGCTGTAGGTTTTTGTGTTGCCTGTGCCAGTGATCACAAGAGCGCCACTCTCATAAAGCGTGGCGGTGACATTAGACTCACCATCATCGGCGCTTATATCCCAGAAGACAGATGTGGCTTCACTAACTAGCTCACGATAGCTGCCCGCCCAGTCATAGGTCAAAAGTGCATCGTAGTCTGCCTCTGAGCAGTAGGTGGTCAGCAGGTTCTCAGAACTATAGGGACTCGAAAGAGCAAATGTGTTCGTCGTGGATGCACCAGACGGGATTGAAAAGCCACTCGGCAGCAAAATCAGAGAGCTGCAGCCGTAGAAGGTGTAGTTCATGTTGGTCACGGTCGAGGGGATCAGCGGAGCCTCCACAAGGGATGTGCAGTTGCGGAAAGTGCTGAGCATGTTCGTGACACCCTCGGGGATCTCAGGAGCCTCCACAAGCGAAGTGCAGCCGTAGAAAGTGCTGGTCATGCTCTCGACGCCCTCAGAGATCTTGGGAGCCTGTGCAAGTGAGGTACAGTTGTAGAAGGTATAGTTCATGTTGGTCACGGATCCCGGGATGTCGGACACTTCCACAAGCGAGGTGCAGCCGAAGAAGGTGTACTGCATGTCCGTAACGGATTCGGGCAGAGCAGAAACACTGGTTAGGTTTGAGCAGCCGTAGAACCAATACCTTAGGCTTGTGGGTGCAACATCTTCCTCAAAGATCACAGACGTGATCTGGGTGTAATATTCCCGAGACCAGGGTGGATCAGAGGCATAAGTGATGCTCAGCGTGTCGCCTGTACCACTAATCACGAGTAAGCCGTTCTCATAAAGTGTGGCGGTGACATCTGAAGTGCCATCATTAGCGCTTATATCCCAGACAGCGAGCGTGGCACCGAGCGCGGAAATATTGAAGTAAAGCGTAAGTGTGCCCGTGTAGTTTCCGATACCGGTGACGATAATGGTTGCTTGACCGGCATCTACGTTGTTCTCATAAGAAAGCGTGTAGTCAACGTCTTGTACCAGCGTGTAGCTGCCATCTGTGATGGTAACGCTAGGTTTGAGAGCCTCGCCCGTGTAGAGCTGATCGTCAATGTCTTCCACCGTGCAGTCGGTAAGGGTGCGTGCTTTCAGCGTGCGGTTATCACTTGCCCACTCATAAGCTTCCGCAAGTGTTGCGTAATCGACTGCTGAGCAGTAGGTGGTCAGCAGGTTGTCAGAACTATAGGGGCTCGAAAGAGCAAACGCACTTGTTATGTATGCGCCCTCCGGGAAGGAAAAGCCTTCAGGCAGGCTC
>CAYTTI010000204.1:1224-1686 GCA_964440675.1 uncultured Coriobacteriaceae bacterium | reverse complement strand
CTTGGGAGTTGCCTCTGCCACGGTGCACTGGGTAATCTCATACTGGCCACGATATCCATGGGCATCCAGCATTTCTTCGATTTTCTTGCGAGCAGCCGTAGACGTGCAGATACCAGAACCGCAGGCCAACAGAATCTTTTTCATGTAGTTCCCCTTTCTTTACCGCGAAGCGCGCGGTACGCCCCTCATCAGCTAACTATCATAGAGTCTCCCTGCTCGCCATTGGCGAGCATTTCCCCCTTGCGCATACATCCGCATGTGCGAACAATCCGTCGCACCTATGTACTGCTGCTCAAACAGCTTGTATACGAGGAATTATACAAGTTGCAAGTAACTGCGAGTTCGGGATTTTAATATAGAGAATCCATTAAAGAGCAAGCAACACAACACGAGCAATGACATGTTGTGTTGCTTGTTGTACCTAGAGTTAATTTTGACCTCAGCCGCACGGTTGGAGAGTAG
>CAYTTI010000204.1:0-1214 GCA_964440675.1 uncultured Coriobacteriaceae bacterium | reverse complement strand
AGTAACTGCGAGTTCGGGATTTTAATATAGAGAATCCATTACAATCACCTTGCCCCCTAAGTCGCAGATAACAAGATTTTCGGGTGAAAGTTCACCGTATCCCACACCGGAGGGCTTGATAACGAACAAGCCACGCTCCCGGTCTAGCCCTGAGGCATTACCCCAGGTAAATACCACGAGGCCATATTTAGGAAGATCCATGTTGGCCTCGTAAACCTGCTCAGCTAGCTCAGCAGCTCGAAATGCTCTAAGGCGCTTACCACGCCATCTTGAGACACCGTATCCGTAACGTAGGCACCAAGCTGAACAGCACGCTCAATAACATGTGGTAGCGCATTGCCCATGATCACACCCACATCTGCAGCTTCTATCATGGGTAGGTCGTTTTCGGAGTCACCGAAGGCGTAAGTGCACACGGGTTTAGTCTCCAGCGCATCGATGAAGGCAGTAAGGCCTGATCCCTTGTCAATTCCCTCAACGGTAAGCTCATTCATTCCATCGCCTAAGTGAAACAGGACAAAGTGCTCGCGCAGCGCCTCACTTGTTTGAAACTTTTCGAGCTCATGGTCATGGAAGACCACTTTTGAAAAACGTAGGCTCGGGTGGAGTGCTTCCACCTCATGCGCAGTAGAAACGGTAGTCACCTGGGTAAACCAGTTGTCCCCTCGATCAAGTGAAATATTTATATCTGAGCTCTCAAAAATGGCAGAGATGTCTAAGCGCTCGCACTCACGTAGAGCCATGCGTATAAGCTCGTAAGGTATCGCAACATCACGTACCACACGCTCGCCAATATCGACACGTGCACCGTCCATGGTTATGTAGCCAGAAAATGGCAGGGAGGCAACCTCTGGTACTACCAACTCAATGGGGCGTCCCGTACACAAAACGCAGGTGCCGCCCGCACTAACGTAAGCCTCAAGCGCTTGGCGTACGCGCACTGATGGTATGCCATCGAGATGTTTCTCATCGCGGTACACCAGCGTTCCGTCGATGTCAAAGAATGCGTACGTACCCGATGCCGCCATGCTACACGACTGCTTAGACAGCGCCCACTTGAGCGAAAGCAGCATCGAAGTCGGTAGTGCCTGTGCCAAGCATCATGTCTCGATATACACCTTTAGCTGTTTCTTTGCAGTGGGCAGCAATGATGTGCCCGCGGCCAGTGGCTACATCTTCAGCAACGCTGTTGCCATACAACAAGCTCGCATTGG
>CAYTTI010000203.1:0-1696 GCA_964440675.1 uncultured Coriobacteriaceae bacterium | reverse complement strand
GTTGCTCAAAGGTACACAAGCAACCCAGGCAGCTCAGGCAATGCAGACAAAACAGGCAGCACAAGCAACCCAGGCAGCTCAAACAACACAGACAACACAGCCACGGGTTATTCGGGTCATGCCCAATCTACCCATATCGGTGCGCTCGGGTGCTTCTGCCATAGCACTCGGTCGTCACGTTACAGACGAAGATGTCAGCCGTGTGGTTGAAATGTTTTCGACGCTGGGCAGCGCTCAGCTTATGCGCGAGGATCAGTTGGATGTATGTGGTCAATCCGTGGGTTGTGCCCCCGCGCTGTTCTCGCTCATGGTGGATACCTTAACACGTGCAGCAGTGCGCTGTGGGTTGCCTGCAGCTTCGGCTCGTGAGATGTTCGAGCGTACCATGCTAGGAACTGCTCAGTTGTTGATAGAATCTGGCGAGCATCCCCGCTCCTTTATGGAACGTGTAAGCTCTCCGGGGGGTACGACCATTCAGTTTTTGAGGGAGCTCGAGCCGCGACTCGCCGAGGGCTGCGAGAAGGGGATAGATGCAGCGCTTGCACGTAATGCAGAGCTTGCCGGCAAGTAATAGAGTCCGCACGCAACGCAGAGCTCGCAGGCAGATAACAGAGCCCGTGCGCAATACAAAGCTCGCTGCCAGGTAAGGAAGCCATGTACAGCATTTACTTTTTGATAGATCGTGCCTTTTATTTCTACGAGACCATTATCGTGGTCTGGTGCGTCTTGACCTACGTGCCGCTTCGGGAAGGCTCAGTGGTTAGCGACATCCGCAATGCACTCGGCGCGCTCGTGTGTCCCTACCTCAACTTATTCAGGCGTTTCATACCACTCATAGGCGGCATTGATATTTCTCCTATGGTTGCCATTGCCGCCCTCGTGGTTATCGAGCGCATGTTGTTGATGTTTCTGTTCTAAGTTGAAGCGTCATGGTATAAACGAAGCATGGTATGTACATGGATTGTTCTCAAAGGATGGATGCCAAACCTGCGGAGTAATCTGGTATATTCAGGAGTACCACGGTGACTAGCTAAGCGGGTCGCACAGGAGGATCGAAAGGACTACTATGCCTATAACTCCAGTTGATATCGAACAACTTACGTTCTCTCCCTCCAAGTTCGGCTACAACACTGATGAGGTTGATGCCTTTCTCGAGCGCCTTTCAGATGAAGTTGAGGCAATGCTGCAGAAGAATGCCGATCTCATACAGAAGATTGCCGACCTCAAAGGCCGTCTCAATACCGCAGAACGTCAGCTTGCCGACTCTCAGTCACAGATTGCGCGGCTCGAGGCAGAGCGCGCTGATGATGGCTTTGCAAACGCTGGTGCTCAGCCGCAGCAGGGCAGTGCGTTGAGTGTAAGCGAGCGTCAGATTTCTCAAGTACTTATTGTTGCCCAGCAGAGTGCGGACAAAATCGTTGCTGAGGCACGCGAAAATGCCGATCATATTCGTACCGAGGCTGACAAGAAGGCGCGGGAGGTCATTCGACAGGCGCTTGCAGAGAAGCAGGCTGAGCTCGATGAGATTGATCGCCTCAAGCAGTCTCGCGAAGATTTCCGCAGTGAGTACATAACCTTGCTCCAGCATTACATGGATGATGCCGAAGCCGTGTTTCCCAATGACGTCATTGTTGAAGAATCGCAGGAGGACGAGTCGCCCGCTCAGGAGCCAAGTAGGGCCAGCGTATCGGGTGCT
>CAYTTI010000202.1:0-1709 GCA_964440675.1 uncultured Coriobacteriaceae bacterium | reverse complement strand
CCATAGGCCAAACAATCAAAGCGATTTCTGGGGGAACAGTAACGAATGCCGTGCCCAATGTTGCGGAGGCAGTACTGCGCGCGCGCCTTGAGGACCTGCCAGCGTGCGAGAACATTACTCGCTCACCGACCGAGGACAGCCGCTCACCTGTTGGTGATGGCTTGGTGCGCATTCAGGCACATGGGGTAAGTGCCCACGCCTCAAAGCCGGAAGATGGCACCAACGCTATCAAGATTCTCATCGACTACCTCTTGGACAATGGCTTGTACAGCCCAGCTGAGGCGGCCTTCTTGCGCTTCGAGCAAAAGCTGCTTTCATCAACCGATGGCTCATCTTTGGGTCTTGCTACAGAAGATGAGCACTTTGGTCCGCTCACGATGGTAGGGGGCCTGCTCACCCAAAGCGGCACAGCGCTTACGCAGTCGATAGACATTCGCTTCCCCACAAGCACAACGGCAGATGCCATCGAAAAGCGCATCAACGAGGTGCTGCGCGACTATAACAACGAGGTGCTGCGCAATCACAATGCACAGCTTGAGGCAGACGCATCGGCAACGCCTGAGACAGGTGCATCGGCAAAACTTGAGGTCACCACAGCAATGACACCCTATCTTGTTGATCCCAACTCCGAGCCGGTGCAGGCGCTGGTGAGCTCGTACAACGAGATAACGGGAAAAGACGACAAACCATGCACCATAGGGGGCGCTACCTATGCGCGCCACTTTAAGCGTGGCATTAGTTTTGGCCCCTGTATCGAAGATGTGCCTCGTCCTAACTGGGTAAACAGCGAACATAGCCCCAACGAGGGCATTCCCGAGCAGGTGCTCAAAGAGGCACTGAAGATTTACATTTTGAGCATTGCCCGACTCTGTAGGATTCCAACTTTGTAAAATCCCAACTCTACAAGATCCCAACTTTGTAGGGTATCGACTGTAACACGACGCTTCGACACAGCGTATCGCTCAGTCTTAAAGGGGAGCCTAGGTTTAGCAGCTTAGGCATGTCCAAGAAAATGTCCACACCCCCGGCGTATCGTTAAGGTTGGCAATTAACGCGGCATATCGCTGAAGTTGAGAATTAAGGTCGAATTTGACACTTTCAGCATAACCGTGTATAGTACGTGTACTTGCACTTATACCTTTATATAACTTAAACGTATTACTCGAAGGGAAACAAACGCGCTGTAACGCAGCTATTCTCTAGGGATTAACCGGCACATTGAACGGAGCCAAAATGAAGAATATAAGGCATCTCAGTAAAATCACACGCAAATTGAGGATCATCGCAACTTTCATACTGCTGGTGAGTGTTGCAACTAATACGGTTGGTTCTCCTTTTGTAATGGCGTCATCTGGCGCGGAGGAGACGTCTTATACGGAGATGTCATCTGGCGCGGAGGAGGCGTCTGATACGGAGACGTCCAGTGCGGAGACATCCGACACAGAGTCATCATCTGAAAGCCAGGTTCAAGCACTAGAGCAGACAGGCAGCCTTATCGTGCCGCTGAGCGTAAGCACGTATCAAACGGTGCTGGTGTGGTATGAAAACGGCTCTCAGGTACAAATACCAACGTATGCGGGAGTGGATGATGAGGTTTCTATATCGGTAGACATTTACCAAGGGTCGAGTTCCACTTATGGCGAAGGCAACTGGGAGCTATCGCAGACCATAGAATATTACAATCCAGTAAAGAGAGGCTTATACTCAAC
>CAYTTI010000201.1:0-1711 GCA_964440675.1 uncultured Coriobacteriaceae bacterium | reverse complement strand
TTCTGCCGTGATTCGTTCCGTACAGGTGTTGACCTCTTCGCGTTCATCTACACCGTGCAAGCGATCGGTTGCTGCCAGATACTTCGCACCAATGGTGGCCATATCCATGAGGCACATTGGCTTGTCTTCACGCTTAAGCTCGCGGCGCATGTTGAGGTAGGTATCAAATGCCTTGCGTACCACCTCATCGTCTATTTGGACATCGTCGAGCACCGTGCCAAAGGTTGTGTGGCGGCAGTGATCAGACCAGTACGTATCTATCATGCGGATTTCAGTAATGGTGGGGTTGCGTTCTTCTTGAGCAAAATAGGCTTGGCAAAATTCGAGATCGGCCTGATCCATTGCCAGAGCGAGGGAGCTGCCTAATTCGGCCAGCTCGGCCTTTGTGTGCGTGATAAAGCCAGTAAGTGTTTTGACATCTTCTGGTTCGGGGTAGTCCACCTTGAGCGTGGGGACTTCTGCCAGCTTTGCTGCGCGCGACTCGACGGGGTTGATGAGGTAGGCGCGAATGCGTGCAAGCTCATCTGTGGTGACGCCCTCCAGGTAGTACAGCTTAGCCGAACGTACTGAAGGTCGCTCACCTTGGCTTATAAGCTGAATGCATTCTGCAGCAGAGGAAGCGCGTTGGTCAAACTGCCCGGGAAGGCTCTCAACAGCAAAGACCTGTGCGCCCTGTGCTTCGGGCATAGCTGTTGTTGCTCTGTCACAGGGAGGCTCGGAAAAGACAGTGGGGATACAGCTGGTGAACAGCTCGTGCGATATACCCTCCACGTCGTAACGTTGTACGATGCGCACCTTGGTGAGGCTCGCCATGTTGAGTGTAAGACGAAGCTCTGCAAGTAGATGCTGTGCTTCGATGTCAAAACCGGGTCGCTTTTCTACGTACACACGAAAAACCATCTGATTCCCTTCTTGCCACACGCTATTGCTTAGCGCATTTTGCCCCGTGCATGCTGCCTCGCGCTTTTCTCATGATACGGTGCAAGTATGTATACGCGACTGAATTGTAATGCCACGCTCCCTATGTTCAAACAACGCTATCATGTAACGTGCTCGTACGAGCGGGATAATCCGTCCTAAGGAGGAAACAACATGCTTGTTAATGCAACCGACATGGTTACAAAGGCCGAAGCTGGTCACTATGCGGTAGGCGCCTTTAATCTCAACAACCTCGAGTGGACCACCTCACTTCTGCGTGCAGCTGAAGAAACACAGTCTCCCATTATTCTGCAGGTTTCCAAGAATGCTGGCACCTATATGGGTGGTTTTCGCTGTGTGACCGCTATGGTTACGGAGATGCTCAAGACGCTACACATTACGGTTCCGGTTGCTCTGCATCTCGACCACGGCACCTACGAGGGCTGCCTTGCCGCCTTGGATGCGGGCTTTAGCTCGATTATGTACGATGGCTCTAGAGAGCCTGACTTCGCAACCAACCTTAAGAACACCACCGAGTTGGTCAAGCTTGCCCATGGCCAGGGTGTCTCTATTGAGGCTGAGGTTGGCGGCATTGGCGGTACCGAGGATGGTGTTACCTCACGCGGTGAGTGCGCTGATCCTGAGGAATGTAAGCAGATTGCCGACTTGGGCGTGGACTTTCTCGCCTGTGGCATCGGTAACATCCACGGCGTATACCCTGAAGACTGGGAAGGTTTGCAGTTTGATGTGCTCGCTGCCATTAAAGAGGCGGTAGGCAGCCTACCCCTCGTGT
>CAYTTI010000200.1:0-1727 GCA_964440675.1 uncultured Coriobacteriaceae bacterium | reverse complement strand
CCTACCTGCCGCATTTACGCTGCGGGTTTCCGTGCAGCTTTAGGGCTTTGGCTTGTTCAGCAACCTTACCCACCCGCTTGCGCCTGATGCGATTTCTGTTCGTCAGGCCAGAGGTTCGCCATCCGGCAACTTTTCAGATTTCACCTCACGATGGACACCCAAGACGAAAGGCTATGCGCTTCCCGCTGCCGGGCGCGCTGGGGACTCATCCCCCATTAGAAAACGTACCATGCTCGGCACACTGAATGAGGCGTCCGCTCATGCACGGGCGCCTCATTAAAGGAGGGAAAGATATAAAAAGTGCAGATAGATCAGAGAGCAGCTAGATCTCGGCCTAGCAGGTACGACAGTGTGCCACATACCGCACCGAGATTCTGACCGGGCATCACAAAGTTATAGCTATTCGCGTAAAAGTCACCCGCCATGATTCCGGTGTTATACAATCCCTCGATAGGATTGTCATCCTCATCGCATACCTGCATCTTTTCGTTGGTGCGCAGACCACCGCATACCGTCAAAAACGTCGCACCGGTCATCTTTGCACCATAAAACGGCGGTTCAGAAATAGTATGCAAGCAGTCAGGATTTACATGAAACTCCTCATCGAGTCCCTGTTCAGCGTAGGTGTTATACCGCTCAATAGTTGCTTTTGCTGCTTCGACATCAATGCCATCCATCTGTTCCAGCAGTTCGTCGATAGTGTCTGCTTTGTAATACGTAGCACCCGTTCCGATACTGCTGGAAGACCCTTCAACATTTGCATCCCAACTGGCAATCTCCTCCTCAGGCGTCAAGGGTTGAATTCCATTCACTAGATCGATGCACGTACCAAAAGGCTCCCATTCATCCTCGGTATAAGCATAGGCTGTATCCCATACGGAATAGGCAGTTTGTTGGGGCAGTTGCAACACGGCCATCGCGCCATAAGCAAAGTTGGTCACCTCATTCATATAGCGCTCACCGTAGATATCCATGTTGATACCCCAGAAATTCGAAATGACGCCATGGGAGGGACCAGCAGCTCCCCCGTTAATCATAGGTGGGTTGGGCTGACATTTCTGCCATGCAGCACCGACCCACAGACCCATCTTCTGACCGTCACCTGGCATCAACCCTGAATACACCAGCTCGGCGTCATAGTCCACCTCTGTCGCTGTAAGGGTCTCCTTGAAATGCTTCCACGCATAGGGACAGTATTTCGCCATCATGTCAGCATTTTTCGAGAAGTCACCCGTTGCCAACACCACGGCTTTGTTGGCAACGTATTTCACATAGCCGCCATCTTCACGCTGAGCCACCACGGCAGATACACGACTAGTATTGTCGTCATCACGTATCAGATATTGGGCTACAACATTGTAGTGAATCTCGCCACCAAAATCGTCAGTGAATGTATCGGCATATGCCTGAGCCTGCAACGGCGCGCCGTAGAGCGCACCAAATGGCTGCTCATCATTGAAGAAGTTGTGCGACGCAGGAGGAATCTCGATAATACCATCAGGATCGGGATAGCCTGGCTCAAGAGAAGTTTGCAAACCCTTAGCTTCCATTAAATCGATGGTCCAGTTGATGGATTCGGCGGAGTTATTAATCCAGCGCTCCCACTTCTTCATGTCCATCAAGTAGGTTCCAGCGGTAAGCTCTGCTTTGACGATTTCGCGAGCGGTTTCGGGAGTGTAATCAATACCCTTTTCTATTTGATACTTTGATCCGATTGCATGATTGGA
>CAYTTI010000199.1:0-1752 GCA_964440675.1 uncultured Coriobacteriaceae bacterium | reverse complement strand
TACATGAACGAACGCATTCGCTTTGAGGTTGAAGAGTCCAACTTCTTCCAGTCGTCCTTCCTTGCTCAAGAGGGGCTCATTAGCCGCGAGCGCTTTACTGGCATGTTTGGTGTGGCTGGGATGAGCGAGTGTATTAAAGAGCTACTACACTTTGGTGATGACCGTGCCTACGGTACTGACGAAGAGGGCAATGCGCTTGCCCAAGAAATTTGCAAGCGCATACACGACCAGGTGATGGAGTTTCCCGCCATCTACAACGAGGTATCGCAGGGGCGCTTTACGTTGCATGCGCAGGCAGGCTTTGCCGACCAACAAGGCGTTACTCCAGGCGTGCGTATTAAAGTTGGCGATGAGCCCGAGGTGCTGTACGACCATATTCGCCAGGCGGCAGAAATGCACCAGTACTTTAACGCGGGTGTTTCGGACATTTTCCCTGTTGAGCCAACGGCAGGCAAAAACCCTGAGGCCATCCTCGATGTTATTAAGGGTGCCTTCTCCATTAACGACAAATACATTTCCTTCTATCCATCTGATGGCGACCTGGTGCGCATTACGGGCTTCCTCGTGAAGCGTTCGGAGATGGAAAAGTATGCACGTGGTGAGGCAGTTCTTGAGGATACCTCGCACGACGGTGAGGGCAACTGGCGCGCTAATGATCTGGCCGATCGCAAGGTGAGGCTGTAGGGCGGCAGGAAGTGCTTTCGCACCAGCAAAGCTACTTGGACAATCAACGCGGGCATGCTTCGAGCGAGCCCGTGCAGCCTGCGTCCACGGCGCCTGTGCAGCCTGTTCCCACAGCGTCTGCCCCCGTTAACAAGGTCATTCCATTTTCGCTGGTAGATGGACCTGGCGCTCGTGTTTCGGTGTTCGTGCAGGGCTGCAATATTCACTGTGCCTACTGCCACAACCCAGAAACCCAAAGGCTGTGCGTGTCCTGTGGCGACTGTGTAACGGGTTGTCCCGCTGAAGCTTTGGACCTTGCGGATGGACGTGTGTATTGGGATGCCAAGGCTTGTGTTGCCTGCGATGCCTGTATCAAAACCTGCGCGTACCACGCATCGCCGCGCGTTATATGGCGCACAGCAGCCGATGTGTTTGAAGAAGTGGCAAGCCACATGCCCTTCATTAGAGGTGTCACCTGCTCGGGTGGCGAATGCATGCTCTACCCAGACTTTATGGCTGAACTATTTAAACGATGCCGTGAGGTGGGCTTAGGCTGTCTCATCGACTCGAACGGCACCATCGATTTTGCCAACCACAACGAGCTATTAGCGCTTGCCGATGGTGTGATGCTCGATGTAAAAGCCTGGGATGATGAATGGTTTATGCGCCTTACCGGCACAGACGGTACAACGGTGCGCAAAAATCTTGCGCTGCTTGCCAGCCGCGAAAAGCTTGTAGAGGTGCGCGTTATCGTAACCGAGGGCTGGAACGATCCCGAGGCTGCTGTAGATGGCATTGCACAAACACTCGGGGGTCGAGTTGCTTCAGCGCGCCTGCGTCTTATGAAGTTTCGCCCCTTCGGAGTAACAGGGCCTATGGCAAACGCGCCTTCTCCTTCGGATGAGCGCATGGCTACGCTTGAGCAGCAGGCACGCAACGCCGGCTTTGGCGAAGTTGTCGTGAGCTAGCAGGCTCCGGTTTTTAATGCACTGCAGGACAGGAGGCACCCCCATGAAGCACAGTGGCACCCAAAGGCTCGAAACCGAGCGACTCACTCTAAGACGATTTGTGCAAGAAGATGCTGCGGCG
>CAYTTI010000198.1:0-1781 GCA_964440675.1 uncultured Coriobacteriaceae bacterium | reverse complement strand
CTCATGGCAGCCTCGTAGAGGCGCATTTCTCGTTCGTAAATAAGCTGCTTAAGCGATTTCTCTTCCTCATAAGCGGCGGCGTCCATGACGACGAGCTCGGGATATCCGTTTCGCGTTATATAGACAGGCTCTTTCGTTTGCGCGCAAGCTCGTGCAATGGCTTTGTAGTTACGTTGTAGGTCACTTACAGGGGCTGTTCGCCTAGCGGGAGTGGACTCATACGGGGGTGTGGACATAACAATCATTGCTTGACGCTTGGAGCGTATCATAAGATTTTATGAATTGGTATGTACCTAGCCGGTCGTTCCTGTTATCGGTCAGTTCATTTACGGATGCATTTAAATTGGTTTTGGTGACATCAATATGAGAATAGGTGCACTTCCTGCCAATGGAGCTTGCTTCCCGCCAATCGAGGCACTTTCCACCAGTAGAGGCACTTCCCACCAACGGAGGCGCGTCCCGCAAATAGGAACGCGCCTCTGGATACTGTCCTGCTACCTTGCCGCTACCCCTGCACGATTTCGTCTAAGTGAAGTACTGGCAGGCAATTTGCCAAGCAGCTGAGTTGCCACTACCCTTGTACGATTGCATCTAGGTGAAGCGCCATACCCATCGAGTGGCGGGACACCTCACTTGCCAGATAAAGCACCGCTGCGGCGACTTCTTCGGGTTGTGCGTAACGCTTGTCAAGAGATGCCGAGGCAAAGACTTCCATTGCTTCCTCCTGCGTTTTTGTATCACCGAAGGTGTTGGCTTCAATGCGGCGCATCATGTCGGTGTCCACGGCGCCAGGGCAAACGTAGTTGACGTGGATGCCGTGTGGTCCGAGCTCTTGTGCGATGGACTTGGTAAGACCTGCCACCGCATATTTAGACGAGACGTAGGTGCTCATGCCTGCTGTGGGTGTATAGGATCCGTTCGACGCGAGAACCACAATGGCACCAGCACCACGCTCGATGAGGTGCGGCGCTGCATATTTCATGAGGTAGAGTGGAGAGAACACGTTGATGGCGTATACCTTCTCGAAGTCTTGCGCGTCGATGTTCTGGACGAAGTTGTACTGGCCTTCGTAGCCGGCGTTAGGAACGACAACGTCGATACCGCCAAAGCGTTCAACTGCTGCATCAACAAAGCCTTTAACCTCATCTTCCTGCGTGGCATCCATGACATAACCTAGGACGCGATCTTCATCAACTCCGAGCGTGGGGATGAGCTTGTCGAGTTTCTCTTGGCGTGTCGAGGAAAGCACGAGCTTAGCTCCCTCGTCTGCGAATGCCTTGGCGATGGCAGAGCCGATGCCTCCTGTTGCTCCGGTGATGAGTACGACCTTGTTCGTGAGCTTGAGATCCATGGCGAACTCCTTTCGCGTGAGCAAGCTGCATGCGAGCGGGACAACTCGCGTGCAGTGGGCAACGTGTGAGTGGATACACCCGCCTGAAGCGAGTAACGTAAGTGGATACACCCGCTTGAAGCGGGCAATGTACGTACACACACCCGCCCATGTATGACCTTACCCGCCTTCTACCCAGCCAGGCCAAACGCTATCCTTGATGTGGCATTTGAGGTGGGAGGCATGGGGCGTGGACCCGGTTTAGCCTAAGGTGAATCGAGCCTAGCTTGAGGTAGATCAGGCTCGGCTTGGAGTGAATCCTGCTTAGTTTTGGGCTTGTTTCGCGTGAGCGCGTCTCTTGTAGAGCCTACCTTGTATGGTGGGGTGCGCCTCCTGTGGCGTAGGTAACAAATTTGGATAATTAAAACGGGAGGAACCGTACCAGAACCTC
>CAYTTI010000197.1:0-1783 GCA_964440675.1 uncultured Coriobacteriaceae bacterium | reverse complement strand
GTTGTGCCTCGGCGAGCCAGCTCGGCACTCGATGCATCGATGGCATCTGGATCGCAATCGGTAGTAGCATGGCCAAAGAAACCATGAATGTGGGTGTCCACTAAACCTGGCCCCACAATGCAGCCGCTCAAATCGCGGATCTCGCAATCTGGTGCCTCAAGCGACCAGAAGCCAAAGCGATCATCCTTAACAGTAAGGTAGCCTCCCTCAACACTCGCACCTGGCAGGACAAAACGATCGGCCTTGATTGCAAACGAGGTCATACCAGCCTCCTCAATTCCTTGGCTCAGTCCTTAAGCGGATGGATGGTAACGTCTTTGACCACGCGATTGACCGTAGCAACAGGAGCGTCCAAGCTCTCATACCGCTAGCCCCTGACGTGCGTGACCTTGTATTTGAACTGATCTGCGCGTGCCACACTGTGTGTGAACTCGATAATCACATCACGATGACTCGTCGTAACGCGTGTCAACTCGAGCACCGGAGCACCTTCAGAAATACCGAGAACCATCGCATCGGCACGACGGGCGATACTCGCACAGAACTCCTCTTCGGCTAAGCGAACCTTCTGAAAATAGTCCTGTTCCATGGTTTCATAGAGCGACCTGTCGGCTATCGCCTCGCGGGTAAAGCCAGGAAACTCACGTGCCGGCAGATGGGTATGCTCCACCATCATGGGTATGTCATCAGCCAAACGCAGCCGCCGCATACTAAACACTCGATCACCCAGGCGTACACCCAAATGCTCAACAAGGGTTTTAGTGGCCTCACACTGCTCGAATTCTAGGATGATCGTTTTGGGAACGCGCCCCAAGCTGTTCATCTGCTCAGTGAAGCTATAGGTTCCCATAAGATTGGTAGTCTCGCGCTTGTCTTCAGCGACAAAGGTGCCCTTGCCGTGATGTCGCGTGATGAGCCCGAGCATCTCAAGCTTCTTTTGAGCCAAGCGCACGGTGGTGCGCGAAAGCCCGTAACGTTCGGAAAGTTCACGCTCGGAGGGCAACCTATCCCCCGGTTCTAACTCGTTCTCGATCTTTTCACGCAGCAAATCTACGAGTTGGTCGTAGAGCGGTTGCTTCTTGGAGACAGTATCCACATGGCCTCATTTCAAAGGTCGGAAACCGTGACCTGTAAGAACGCAGCCGATCATCGCTCACCCCTTCGTACACGTCGTTTTGCGCGCAGCACGACAAACACCGCTTCGCGTGTGTCGCCTCACGAGTGACGAACATCGTTGTGCAAATACAGCTTCGCAAACACAGCAAGGTCTTCCGGTTACACGTATTGATATATCTTGTTATAACCATTGACCATTTTGACCCACTATAGCCAAATAATTTGGATTCATCTTCATGAATCCCACAAATAATGAAAAAGTACCGTTAGAGGACATTTTCCTACCGTTCGCCAAGAATATAGGGAATTACCTGCGAATTTATAACCTAAAGAACGAGTTGTGGCTGTAGGAATATGCTGCGTCTAATGGAAATTTTAGGGATGTTATCTGCCGTTTTTTATCTTTTGACCTTCGATTTTTTGGGTACTGGTACCTACCAGTGCAAAAGGGCTACGCGCCCAAACCATCGTTGAGCGCGTAGGGTAAACGAATATAGCTTGAACGCATAGTACAGAAGAGTTCGGTGAGCACGACAGGGAAAGGACGCTTGCGCTACCGCTACTCTTCCTAGCTTGTCACTATGCGCCCCGGGCTTCTTGCTCTTGTATCAGGCGTTGTGCAGCAACGGCACCTCCGTCGTAGAGAAGGTCTGTTCCGGTAAGGTAG
>CAYTTI010000196.1:0-1807 GCA_964440675.1 uncultured Coriobacteriaceae bacterium | reverse complement strand
TCTCAAGCAGCTCGGCGTTTTCGCCCTTAAGAACAGCAAAGCCATAAGGCGTTGCGTAGTCGCTGTCCTCATCGCAGGTAGCAACAATCTCCAAATCAATTGAGCCGGTAGAAATTGCGTAGCTCATAACAGGCGTATCTTCGAAGCAGGCAGCAGAGTTACCAGCGATGACATCCTGATACATAACGTCGGAGGTGTCGAATACGGTAGTGGTAAAGCCATACTCTGCAGCGAGTTCCTCGGCCCAACTTGCGCTTTGCGTGCCCTGCTTGATGGCAACATTAGCACCGTCAAGATCCTCAAGGGAAGTGATGTCGCTGCCAGCAAGGGTCGCACAGCACACCGTGGAGTCATAGTAAGGATCGGAGAAGTCAAAGATCTCTTGACGCTCTTCGGTAATGCTCATGCCAGCAATAACACCGTCGGCCTGGTTGTTTTGAACAGCCTGCAACGCAGCGTCAAATCCCAAAGGGTTGAGTTCGTAGGAAAAGCCTTGATCTTCCGCGATAGCAGCCAACAGGTCGATGTCGATACCCTCGTACTCACCGTTCTCGTTTGCATACTCAAAAGGAGCAAAGGTGGTGTCTGTAGCAATGGTGTATACGACGTCCTCCGAGGATCCAGCTGCAGAGCCAGTGTCCTCATCGCTTGAGCTCGTACTGGAACAGCCGACAAGCAAAGCAAGGCCTGCTGCCGATGCGCCCGAAGCCACAAAGGCTCTACGAGACATGTTTGCAAATACGTTCATGTGTCCTCCCTTTTGTTCGAGCCTGCATACAGCAGACAATTTCCTAACCTATATTGCTCCACCTTGTTATTACGTAACTTGAGTACTCTTGGAATGTAACAGATGATTTACGTCCTCAGAGCTTGGAAATCATTGTAGAGTTTTGCACATAACTGTATGGTAGCAGTGTGTTTTATGAGGGTGTTTGATGAGGAAATAGCCAAACAGTAGATGAGAGGGGCAAACATGGCAACTTCTGGAAGAACCTACGATCCCGCACTGGTAGATCGCATCGCTCAGCGTACACGTATCGTGGAAGAACGTGGCGTTACCATTGAGTCTCGCCCAGTACCAGATGACGAGCGCGAAAACGTGCTCGACCCGCGCGTGTTGGAGCTTACCCTCAAGAAGCTCACGGGTGAGATGGCCACCATTCCCATGAACGATATTGTGAGCATGCGTAATCGCCTCAACAAAGCTACCTACTCCATCATCTCTACGAAGGTTCGCCATGATGTCGTGCTTATGGAATTTACTGACAGATGGATTCCTTTGCACATCTGGACGCCAGAGCATCATCAAAAGCCAAGCCCCATTCTTTGTTATTTCCACGGGGGTGCCTGGGCCTTTGGTTGTGTCGAAGCTTACGAACATGCCATGGCCTATCTAGCTGAGGTAAGCGGCTGTGTCGTTACTTATACCGAGTATCGCCTGGCACCAGAGAACCCCTTCCCGAAGCCTCTACTCGACTGCTCAGACACTATCAATTGGGTTGTGGCACATGCCGATGCGCTGGGGATCGATCCTGATAAAATTGCTGTTATGGGTGATTCTGCAGGTGGCAGCCTCGCCAATGGCGTGGTGCAAATGCAGGCTGCACGCAATCCTATTAAGCTCGACGTATGTTTGTACGGATTCTTGTGCGGCTCGGGGATACCTTCCGACTTCACCTACGACTGGTTCCCGGTTATCGATGAGCAGAAGGCGGCTGCCAAAAACCGTGTGGATCGCATTAAGGACTCTGTTGTGGCGGGAACCATGTACGGTTTGCACAATACCGATATCTTCCAGGATCCCTTG
>CAYTTI010000195.1:0-1818 GCA_964440675.1 uncultured Coriobacteriaceae bacterium | reverse complement strand
GAAGCTCGCACAAGCGACATGCGTTCCTGGGACTCGTTTACCAGCGCCATGCACGCAACAGAGTGCTTGGAGGATACCACCTCGATTGCTGTGGTAGGTAAGTACACGCAGCTGCCCGATGCATACCTTTCAGTTATCGAGGCGCTGCATCACTCGAGTGTGTACTATGGACGTCGTCTCGACATTCGCCTTATCGACGGCGAAGAGATTACCCAGGAAAATATCGCTGACATCCTGGGAGGTTTCGACGGTATTTTGGTGCCGGGCGGCTTTGGTGGGCGTGCGGTTGAGGGCAAAATACGCGCCGTTCAGTATGCGCGCGAGCACAAAATTCCCTACTTGGGAATCTGTCTGGGTATGCAGGCTGCGGTAAGCGAGTTTGCACGCAATGTATGTGGTTTGCAAGATGCTAACTCAACCGAGTTTGATCCTGTGTGCCCCCATCCTGTAATCGACATTATTGCCGACCAAATAGGCATTACGGCCAAGGGGGGCACCATGCGCTTGGGTGCCTATCCGTGCTGCGTGATGGACGGCTCCCTCGTTTCTCAGGCCTACGATGGCGCAGCCTTAGTGTATGAGCGCCATCGTCACCGTTTTGAAGTTAACAACAGCTACCGCGACATTCTCTCGAAGCATCGGCTCATCTTTAGCGGCGTCTCACCCAATAATCAGCTGATCGAGATGATCGAGCTGCCTGAGGATATGCACCCATGGTTTGTGGCGACGCAGGCGCATCCAGAATTCAAGAGTAGACCCAACCGTCCGGCGGCACTCTTTAAGGGCTTTGTGTGCGCTGCTATAGCGCTTCACGAGGGTATTCATCGCCGTGAGGTACCGCTTGCTGCCAGACCAGTTATCGATGAGATCGACGAGGCACCTACGGGCGCTTGCTAAGGGTCATACGTGAATCTTGCTGATGCCCGACAGGAGTATTTGAGCTTTCTTGCGATAGAGCGGGGCAGCTCTGCTCATACGCTTGGAGCCTATGGGCGCGATCTGCAGCGCTATATAGATTGGTTGGCATCTGAGCGCGGTGCCCTTGAGCCGGACAGCGTAGCTCAAGCGGATATAGAGGCCTTTGTTCGCTCGCTGTGGGATCTCGGTTTAGCGCCGTCGAGTGTGGAGCGCAACCTTTCTGCCATTAAAAGCTTTCATAAGTTTATGTTGGTCGAAGGTGTCAGCTCGACCCATCCCAGCTCCGATGTCGCTCTTCCCAAAAAGCCCCAACGTCTGCCCGAGGTGCTCACCATCGAGCAATGCGCTGCCTTGCTTGATCAGACCTTTCCCAACACGCCTTATGGTTTGCGTGACAAGGCCATACTCGAGGTTCTGTACGGCTGTGGTTTGCGTGTGTCTGAACTCTGTGGGATGTCACTTCATGATATTTACTTCGATGAAGAACTTGTACGTGTCATGGGGAAGGGAGCGCGTGAGCGTGTGGTGCCTCTCGTGGGTAGTGCCGCACGTGCTCTACATGCGTGGATTGATGTGGGGCGACCAGATTTTCTGAGCACCCCCAAAGCTGTTGTGAGCGCCTCCACAGCGACTTTAAGCGCTCCCAAAGCTGCTGTAAGCGCCTCAAAAGCCGCTTTGAGCACCATGAGGACAGACGGTGCGGTATTTCTTAATAGGCGCGGTGGCAGGCTGTCGCGCCAGTCGGTTCACAGCATCGTTGCTCGCTGGGGGCGGGTTGTTGGTATCGACCATGTACATCCACACACCTTACGTCACAGCTTTGCCACCCACATGCTCGAAGGGGGAGCTGGTCTGCGCAGTGTGCAAGAGATGCTTGGACATGCAGATATCTCCACCACG
>CAYTTI010000194.1:0-1839 GCA_964440675.1 uncultured Coriobacteriaceae bacterium | reverse complement strand
GATGTTATAGGTGTGACCTGCATATTTACGGATGACCCTTCCTCTCAAAACGCTATTGATGATGCAAAAGCGGTTGCACAAGTCTTAGGCATTCACCATCGCGTATATGACTGTCAGGAGATATTTAAGCAGCGCGTGGTTCAATCGTTTGTGGATGGCTATGCCTGCGGCCGCACGCCAAGCCCCTGCGTGAAATGCAATGTCTGTGTCAAAATTCCTGCTTTGATTGCTGCAGCAGATGACCTTGCTTCATGTGATGGTCAGCCTTGCGATTTTGTAGCGACGGGTCATTATGCGCGTGTTGTGCGGCGGGGCGAGCGCTTTTCTGTTGCTTGCGCTGCTGATGCGGCCAAGGACCAATCCTATATGCTCTCCATGCTTGCTCAAGAGCAGCTGTCTCGCCTTGTGCTTCCTTTGGGAGAAATTGCTGGCGGCAAGCCAGAGGTGCGCCGCATTGCTGCTGAGCTTGGTCTGCCCACGGCATCAAAATCAGATAGCCAGGATATATGCTTCATCCCCGATGGCAATCATCGGGCATTTTTAGAGCGGCGGGGTGTCTCAGGTGAGCCGGGGGATATTGTCACATGTGACGGAGAGCTTGTGGGGCGCCACGAGGGTCTATTCCGCTACACCATCGGCCAAAGAAAGGGCTTGGGTATAGGTGGTGCGCCTAGGCCGTATTACGTGGTAGAAAAGGATGCCCAGTACAATCGCCTTGTAGTTGCGTTTGAGGATGAGTCCTTAATTGATTGTGTGCAGGTGGCAGACATACATTGGCAGGCTATCTCATCTGAGGATGTGCTGCGGCGCTGTGCGACGAGTGGTTCTCTTGCGTGCTCAGTAAAGCTTCGTTACCGCCAAAAAGCCGTGTCTTGTCGCCTTGTGCTCGCGGCTTATGGAGGGGGTAGCGCGGAGGCTTTACGTGGGAAAGCGCGTACCGTACAGCCATCAGGCACTATGCAGTCAGCAGGTGAAGGCCTTGAAGGCAACATAAGCTCGGTGTCTGTTGTGCTTGACAGTCCTCAAACGCCTACAGCACCAGGTCAGTTTGCAGTATTCTATGATGGTGATACGGTTTTAGGAGCGGGTGTAATTAAGAGCGTTGGCCGGCTCGATCAACCTAGTCATGAGGGAGGGCACGTGCCTGGCTTGTAATAGCATTCCTTCCTGTTTTCAACGGTGCTCTGACGGAGCGTGCTGATATATGCCAAGACAATACAGTAGTACGAAAGGGGCGCGCTTCATGACGACGGCGGCGCTTATAGGGGGTATAGGATCAGGAAAATCAAGCGTGGCGCGTATGTTTGCCGAATTGGGAGCTGGCGTAATCAGCCTTGATTCCATCGGACATTACGTACTCACTACTCCCGAGGTCAAGCTTGACCTGGTCCATACCTTTGGTTCGAAAATCTTTAACGCCCAAGGTGAGGTGATGCGCTCTTGCTTGGCGCAGGTGGCATTTGATACCCCCGAGCATACCGAATGGCTCAATGGTATTACGCACCCTGCTATTCTGCGCGAGTGCAGCCGACGAATTGATGAGCTCAGCCAGCTGCATCCGCTGGTATTGGTGGAGGTTACTTCGGGTGATACGTCGCGAAAAGGCATTCCCTGGGCCGATGTCATTATTGCCGTGAGTGCGCCCGAGCAGCTCCGCGTTGCCCGTGCTGTAGCGCGCGGTAGTCAGTCTGAAGCCGATGTGCGCTCACGTCTTGCTCTGCAGCCGAGCGATGAGCAACGTGAGGCCGAAGCTGACTACGTAATTCATAACGACGGAACGCTCGATGCAACGCGTGAGCAAGTACAGCGCATATGGTTGTCGCTACTGGTGACTGAATA
>CAYTTI010000193.1:0-1882 GCA_964440675.1 uncultured Coriobacteriaceae bacterium | reverse complement strand
GGGATGCGCCTTGCGCAGTCTGCAGAATTCCCGCAAGGCAGGAGGCAGCGTCCCAAGTCCTACCTCTCGTTCAACATCAGCAATAAGACGCAGCTGCTCAGCTGCGGCACCACCAGCGCGCGCTTGATTTGCCATCTCTGCGTTCACCCGACGATTCACATCGCTTTTAACAAGCTTTATACGACGTACGCGCTCAATCGCCTGAGCAGAGCGCCAGGCACCTAAGGCGCGCAATATACGCACGGTATCGTCGTAGCTCTTGAAGTACACCGCAAGAATGCCTCGCCGGTGATTTATACGACCGGTCGCATCACAGTGCTCGCACAGCACGAGCAAATCGTGCGCCAGAGCCTCGGAGCTCACCGCAATCTCTAAGTGAAAATCTCCGCGCGGATCGGCCACGAATCCTCCCGCCATAAAGGCACCACGCGCATATGCCCGAAGGCAACATGCACGGCGCACCAGTTGTGGGGCAATCCCACTTACCAAGCCCTTTCCAACAAGCAAGATCCCCATTTTCTCGAGCGCTTGCTCTAAACCATCCTGTACATCGAGCTCGATAAGGTAGTTTCTGCTTTTGTGCAAAAGTGAGCGACGCACCGTAAGAGAGGTGTCGAGATCGAATAGTTTGTGCGTCAGACGAATAAGGGTGCGCGCAACTGCGCCGGTTTCGGTAGTAATCCGCAGCGAATAGCGTCCCGACCCATGGAAAGAGAGCGTACCACACACACGAATGATGGCGGAGAGCTCTGCGAGCTCACAATCAGTGCAGACAGGCTCCACACGTGCCAGTTCATCTTTTACTTCTGAGGTAAACGACATGCCTTTTGCTTATTGCTCTACAAGTTCTACAAGTGATAAGTCCCTATGTCCTATGCTCACACGATATCCTTGTTGGCGCAAGTGGTCAGCAGTCTCATTGGCTAACACAACTGAGCGGTGCTGGCCTCCGGTGCATCCAATTGCAATTGAAAGCAAACTTTTGCCTTCTGCCACATACCCCGGCATAACGGTGTCGAGCAAGTGGAACCACGCACGGCAAAAGTCTTGTGTTTCTGTTCGTCCCATGACATAGGAGATGACCTCGGCGTCATTTCCCGTACGTGCGCGTAGATCGAGGTCGTAGTACGGGTTGGGAAGAAAGCGAACATCCATCACGAGGTCAGCTTCGGCTGGCATTCCGTACTTAAAACCAAACGAAAAGACGTGAACTTCGAGACGCTGCTGATCGGAAAGCTCAGAAAACACCGACTCTAACTTGTGCTTCGACTCATTCGTACGCAAATGAGAGGTATCAATGACCACATGCGCGCGCGGCAAAACGCGCTCAAGCTGTTCTCGCTCTCGTTTGATAGCCGAAGCATTCGTCTCCCCTTCTCGCGCCAAAGGATGCCGTCTGCGTCCGGTCGAAAAGCGCCGAAGCAGCACATCATCTGCCGCGTCGAGATACACGAGCGTATAACTCACTTCGGAAGCGCTCATCTCATCAAGGGCTTGCTCGAGCATGTCGAATAAACCTTGACTACGCACATCGCAGACCACTGCCAAGTGACGACCAATACCCGAATCAATTCCTACCAGGCGCGTAAGCGAGGTAATAAGCGAGGGCGGCAGGTTATCAATAGCGTAGTAGCCCATATCCTCAAAGATGTGCATGGCCTCAGTGCGCCCGGCTCCGCTCATACCCGTTATGACAACGACATCAGGCACCTGGCTTGGCATTTGTACGCTCTCATCAGGCACCTGGCTTGGCATTTGCGCAGTGTTATTTGGCACCTGGCCTGGTATTTGTACGCTGTCGTCAGGCATCTGCGTGCAGTCGTTGAGCTGTTTGTCTAGCGACACACTACCTCCCTACATCTTGGTCGTATTGCGGTGTAGC
>CAYTTI010000192.1:0-1923 GCA_964440675.1 uncultured Coriobacteriaceae bacterium | reverse complement strand
AGCAGAACCTTGTCGATCATTGCCAGACCCTTCTCGTAGTATTCGGGATCGTTGAGCCGATAGTACTCCACGTATTTCCGCCTCGCCTCAAAGGACTCATCGGCAAGATCACGCAGTCTTCTCTCCTCGTCCGAGTCGATCCTCCATCTCGCAATGCCCGCAGTTCCGCCACCCATCATTGGTAACCACTCCCTTTCGGTCTTCAATCCTTCTCGATATCAACCCACGCATGCCTCGGTTCGAAACAGCAGCAAGGACGCAGACATACGATGCGCACACCGCTAGCGCGTGCAGGCCCAATCTTCAGAAACGTTGACAGCACGGTTGTTTTGCCGCCCATACCCATGGGTCCGATGCCGCTTTTGTTGACAGCATCCGTAATCCGACGCTCCATCGACGACTGCACGTCATGAGATCCGTCAACTTGTGCCTGCAGCATCAGATTTGCAGCCTCATAATGCGAACGTCCTATCCCCACTGCCAGCGTGCAGGGAGTGCATCCAAGCTGAGAGCACGCTTCATTTGCCCATTCGACAATCGCCGCCTCAATGTTCGCCGCATCATGACGATGGAATACTCGATAACTCCTGCCACGAATTGCCGGGCCACCACCAAACATCAGAATATGAACACGCAGCGCATCACCTTCGATCCTCCGCAATGCAAAAGGCGCGGGTTCAAGCATCGAAGGGTCATCAAACATCCCAAGCGCCTGAGCGAGACGCTCCTCTCCCTCACCCTTGACCGCCATAGGACGGCCCGGTAGACGCCTAAGACCTTCTGCCACGCCCTTCTCGACTTCTTCAAGGAAGGCACCCGTAATCTCCCTATCACGGCCCACATCGATAAGCACGTGTGGTATCCCTGTATCATCGCAAAGCGGACCATGAGCCTTCTCCGCAGCCTCCGCATTTTCTAGGATAGCCTCGAGTAGCCACTTCGCTGTCGGGTCAGTTTCTCGCCCGATGGCCTCACGATAGGCGCACTTCTTCGCCTCACAGAAAGTCGACCCCGCACGCACTAAACAATCGGCAATTGTATCTACGACAGCACTCGGCATCATGGGCACACCTTCCCCCATAGGCTTTCTCCACCTGCCGCTGCAATAATCGCCGGGCAGGCATCGAGCTCCACTTCCCAAAGTGCTTCCATGCCAAGCTCATGAAACGCTACTATGCGTTTGGAACGTATCCCCTTCTCGAGCAACGCCGTCACCGGTGGTACGACGGCAAATACTGCGCCGTAAAGCCCGAGCATCTCGACAGTTTCGGGCTTTAGCGCTCCTTTGCCGAGGAACACCTTCGTTCCTGCCTCGAGCAATGGGGCAAAGCTCTCCTCAATTTCAAGCTTGTTGCTGCTGGTTGGCCCAATACCAGCGCAGCTCACTGCAGTATGAAAGACGGCACAGCCATTAAAGGTCGCCTCAATTTCACCGAGGCGCCCCTCAGCGATGAGAGCGCATACCTTTGGCAGAACCGCATCGCGCCCGCAGAGAATTCTTCCTGCAAACACCACCCGGTCTCCCACTTGCAGTCCGCGCAAATCAGTCGCTGGCAGCACAATCTTTCTACTATTCGGCATCGGAGCTCTTCCCTCCGAACAGCTCCACATAACTTTTCTCGTTCTCGATTACGCCATACGCAGTTGCTCGTGCGCATACTTTCTCTGCCCATCTCATATGTGGGCTGACCTCGTTCATCTTGTTGCCACTCATGCTCTTTAGAACGCCGCCTTCAGCCGCGAGTATCTGTGAAGCATCTTCATACTCCTCGCGTGTAACCGCTTGAAGTGCATTAACAAACTTGACGTGGGTGGGGTGAATGACGGTACGACCCACAAAACCATTAGCCTTATCAAGGATGACCTCACGTAGAAGCCCATCCACCTCTTCGTTGAAGATGCGATGTCGCCTCAGCAGTCTGT
>CAYTTI010000191.1:0-1965 GCA_964440675.1 uncultured Coriobacteriaceae bacterium | reverse complement strand
GCTGGCCTAACTACCTTTTTAGCCATGGCCTACATCGTCGTGGTTAATCCTGGGGTTCTTGCAGATGCCGGCATTCCCACAACTGCAGCCGTTACATCCACCTGCATCTCCGCAGGCATCATGACGCTGCTTATGGGTCTTATTGCAAACCGACCATTAGCCCTTGCTGCCGGCATGGGAATCAATGCAACGGTTACCTATACGCTTGCTCCTCTAGCTGGCTGGCAGGCAGCTATGGCAGTAGTCTTTGTGGAAGGCATTGCTATTTTGATCCTGGTAGTTTGTGGCCTGCGTGAAGCCATCATGGACGCCATCCCTGTGTCTTTGCGCCACGCCATCTCTATTGGCCTTGGCCTCTTTATTGCCATGATTGGCCTGGGCAATGCCGGTATCATTGTTGCCAATGAGAGCACCTTTGTATCCTTGGGCAAAGTAGTCGATCCAAACTTTATTGTGGGCGTTGTTTCCATTGTTGCAACCATTGTCCTGTGGGCGTGTAAGGTACGGGGTGCTCTGCTTATCAGTGTGATTATTGCCGTCATCGTTGGCATTCCCTTGGGCGTGACCCCTATGCCTTCAGGCATTGTGAGTGCTTTGGACTTCTCAACCTTTGCTGCTCCCTTCCAAGCAGGACAGGACGGTATTATGGGCATTGTGAAGGTGTTCACCACACCTACGCTGCTTGTTTTTGCCTTCTCACTTATGATGAGCGACTTCTTTGACACCATGGGTACTGCTATGGCGGTTGCCAAGCAAGGTGAATTTCTAACCGAAGATGGCAAGGTCGAAGGCATCCGCGAGATCCTCATCGTCGACTCGGCGGCCGCTGCAATGGGAGGCTTCTGCGGTTCTTCTTCGGCCACTTCCTTTATTGAGTCGGCTTCTGGCGCAGCAGACGGTGCTCGCACCGGCCTTTCCATGCTGGTATGCGGTGCACTCTTTTTCCTCGCCGCTTTCTTTTCGCCGCTCATCAGTGTTGTGAGTTCATCTGCTACCTGCGGTGCATTGGTATTCGTTGGCTTTTTAATGATGAGTGAGGCACGTGAACTCAACTGGTCGGATCTCTTAGAAGGCTTTCCGGCATTCATGATTGCAGCAGGTATTCCTCTTACCTACTCGATTTCCTCAGGCATTGGTCTCGGCTTTATTTCCTATATTGTTGTAGCCCTCGCTACGGGCAATCTGAGCAAGGTGAAGCCGCTTATGTGGGTCGCAAGCTTTGCCTTTGTTATCTATTTCTTCATGTTATAAGTGAACAAATTATTTGTGTTGTAATACCATCCGCATCTCTGGGGGCGTGTTTAAGAAAACATCCACGCCCCCTTTTTTGTTCGCTCCCTACACACGTTTTTGTTTGTTCTTGGTGAGGTGGACAACCTACCGTGCTGCGGTGGGGCGAATGGCGAGCTCGTAACTCGTGAAGCGCTCGGGAACCTGGCGTGATTCTGTGTATTCGATCATAACGCCGGTGGTGTCGAACGTGTGGGAACGCAGCACACCAACGGCGTTGAACTCGCCGAGGTCGAGTATGGCTCGGTCAGCGTCAGTTGCCGCCTCGACCGTAATGATGCGCTTACTTGTGCCCACTTTAATGCCAAGAACCCCTTCAAGGTACGCGTAGACAGAGTCCGCTACGATTTCGGGGCTCAGCCCGGGCACTTTCTCGGTAAGGTAGTAACTCTCGTCCGATGAGATGACCACACCGTCTGCCGCACGCGATCGCAGAATATGCGTAATAGAACTCCCTACGCTGAAACCGGTGGTCTCGGCGAGAGTATTGTCTGCAATGATTTCCTCGCAGACCAGCACGCGCGTAAGGGGTTTCCACCCCTTACGGGCCGCGAGCTCGGTGAAGGTCTCAAGACTATTGAAGGTGTATGGATCGATCACGCGAGGATTGTGGATGACGCGCACGCCCTTGCCCTGCTGCGACTGGACGTAACCGTCGGCTGCAAGGTCGGCAAG
>CAYTTI010000190.1:0-2001 GCA_964440675.1 uncultured Coriobacteriaceae bacterium | reverse complement strand
GTCAGTACCCGATATGCCCTCTAGGCCACGCTCAATCTGAGCAGCAATGACCTCGCGCCACTGCTCAGCCTCCTCCTCGCGCTCACCAATGCAATAGAGTACGTCGAGTCCGGCATCAAGCGCACAGACCAACTCCTGGTTGAGCAGGCGATCGATAGCAGGAGCTGCATCGGTTCCTTCAACACCTACCGCAGCCATAACCTCACGCAGGGCGTTGCGCTCTTCACAGTGGCCAATGAGCACCGTATCGCATCCGAGCTGCACCATACTGGCAGCGGGACGCAGACTGGTAAGGGCACCAAAGTTCTTCTGAGGTGCCACATCGCTTCGATGTACTCCCTGACAGCCAATATGCAAAGGACTCGTATTGCTTTGTGCTTCGAGGGCGGTGATAAGCTGTGCCTCGGGAAGGTATGCTGCGAAGTAGGCGCGCTCGGCGAAGGCAGCAAGCCCATCTTGTATCGAACGCACAATATCGCCACCCCAGCTTCGTGGATTGAGGTGACGATTGACGCCTCCATAGCGTTCTGCGACATCGAAGCGCTTCAAATTAAGGTAGATACGTTTCATGAGTATCTGCTCCCTTCTGTGCCAAGCCTTCTACACATCTTGTTTGCTGCTTGGTAATTTTCGCCATGCCATTTGCCGCCTTTTCCATCCTTCTGCTTATGGACTCTCGACTATGCTCGTGAGGCGAATGACGTGTGAGCTCGAGGATTTACCATCGAGGCGTGCTAGTATTGCCTCGGCACATGCAACTCCTGCATCAAAGTTTGGCAGACGTGTGTAGTAATCGGGGTTGAAGTGGCTTTCCCCATTGTTGGCAAGTTCGGCAGTAATAATGCCACGCTCGCCTAACTGATAGCGAAATGGATCGGTCCAGCCAGACCAGCTTGCGACAAGTGCATCGCCCGCCTCCAGCCATCTGCTCTCGTCCTGAACAATTTGCATAAAGCTTTCAGTGAGCTCATGTCCTTCTTGAGTCTCTCCAATGGAGTAACGCAAATCCCAGGTATCGAGGTTTTTGAGGTTTATGGGTACACTGATTACCCTAAGTTCAACCTGAGGATGCCTTCGCAGCGCCTCGCGCAGACCTTCCTCACGCAGGCTTTCCTGTGGGGTGTTGGTTTGAGGCTTGATGTACAGGAGTTTGTGGGGCCTGCGCTCAAGCATGTGTTCCACGAGCAGACGCGCGCCACCTCGATAATCGAAGTCAACAGTGCTAAAGGCATCCGAGGTAGCAAAGCAGTCAAACACGACAAAGGGTATGTGCTGCTGAGCAATGAGTTGGCAACTGTTGGGGTCGGGTCCTATGTTGTCCTTCCCAAGAAAGATAATGCCATCCACACGACGCTCAAGATACGCAACAAGATAGTCGGAAATACCGTCTTGCTTGATCTTGTTGGTACATATAAGCAGGGAAATGTCGTTCTTTTCGAGCTCACTTTGGATTCCATAGATGGTTTGGCTAAAGCGAGGTACCGCGAGGTTTTTGCGGGCAACCACACCAATGCAGCCGGTTCTATTACGCCTGAGCGAGCGCGCGGCACTGTTGGGGACATAGTTAAGCTCGCGTGCTACTTTGAGGATGCGGCTCCGGGTTTCTTCAGGAATGGTTTGGTCGGGCGCATCGTTTAATACATAGGAAACGGTGGCTGTAGTGACATCTGCAGCCTGGGCTATGTCTTTGAGCGTTACACGCTTGCTCATAAGCTCCTCAACTCACTTATACGATTAAGCAAATTAATCATATTGACTCGCGTGTTAGGAAACAAGGATGGGCACCAGCTAGAACCGTTTACAGTTCATAAATGACCGTTTACAGAAATTGAGCAGTAAGCGATAAGCCCTCTAAAATCGGCATGATGCCTATGAATTCGCAGGTAGATAGGTACTTTGTACGGATGTCCTACCGAAATACTACCGATATATCAAGAGGCGTCCAGAGCTTTCGGGCGAATGGGCAATCGGTCGGCATGTCTACAATAGACACAAGAAGGT
>CAYTTI010000189.1:0-2011 GCA_964440675.1 uncultured Coriobacteriaceae bacterium | reverse complement strand
AAGAGTACGAAGCCGATGCCCGCAAGTATGATTGCAGCGTACAGTGCAACACCCTGATACTCTGCAAGTGCAGCAATTAGTATGACCACAGCACAGAGTGCCAACACAATGTACAAGCCTATTTTCCAGCGCTTATCTGCTTTGACATACGCTGCTACTCTCTTTGCACATTGCTCCCCACAAACGGGAAAGCTTCGTGTCGCGGCGCGAGCGTATTGCCTGTGATACGGGTTATCGTCAAGCTGCGTACCGCAATAGACGCAGCGATCTCCATCTACACAATCGGGAGGGATCCACCCTCGTTCCTCACGAGAGGAAAACTCCAGCTTCCCTTTTCGCTTTGCCATGGCTTTCTCCCTGCTCTACAGAGGATTCATCTACTTGTCTCTATGAGCTTTCAGGCTGTTGCTAAAGATTTCTTTCTACCACGTTCATCCCACGTACTGAATACGCTTAGCGCAAGCCGAGATCGACTGCGTTAACGATCCGATCTGTCACTCCCATTTTGAGAATCTTGTCAACCTCGCGCAATAACAGGTATGGAGCATGCGTCGTGGCATCGACTGTCGTTCCAGCAATATGGGATGTAATAATCACGTTGTCGAGCTCCTGAAAGCCACTGTCGAGTGGCAGAGGTTCCTCGTCAAACACATCGAGAGCAGCTCCTGCAATGGCATGACGCTGTAAGGCATCGAGCAAATCGGCCTGGTTCACAAGTCCACCGCGCGCAGTATTGATGAAGTAAGAAGTGGGCTTCATGCGTGAGAAGAACCTGCGGTCTATTGTATGCTCTGTCTCGGGCGTTAACCTCAAATGTAAGCTCACTACATCTGCACGCTCGAAAAGCTCCTCGGGACTACCTGTTAGCTCGACATCCGCTAGACCGTAGCTCTTGAGGCGTTGTATGTCGACAAAGGCATCGTATGCAATTACTGGAATGCCGAGCGCTTTTAGGCGCACAGCGAGCTCTATGCCAATGTTTCCTATACCGACTAGGCCAACAGTTAGATTCGTAAGCGTAGATGTAAAGGTTGAGTTAGGGTATTCCTTGCACCACGTACCTGCTACGAGCTTATTATGAGACAGCGCGATGTTTCTCGTTACAGCGATGATGAGTCCAAGCGTATACTCGGCCACCGGTATAGCATTCCTAATGACGTTTACAACGGGAATGTTTCGCTCTGTTGCCGCCTCAAGGTCTATGTTCTCATAGCCACCTCGACAGGAAAGGATGGCCTTGAGATGAGGAGCTCGCTCGATGACCGAGCGCGGTAGCGGGCTGATGTGGTTGACGATAAGTGTGGCGTTGCCTACAAGCTCGTCTAACTCAGAGGCGTAGGGTTCTGCTTCAGCACCTTTGCGTTCGATATGTAATAGCTGCTTAGCAAAGACATCAGAATCGCGGCTGCCCCAAAACACCCTATCGACCGAAGCGACCTGTATAGAAGACGAACGTACTGCTGCCTCAATCGTTTCGGGGCTTACTCCGTTGTCTCCCAAAGCAAGAACCCTTTGAGGCTCGTTTGCAAGATAATCTAGCATCACATACCCCCTTTTCAATCACACCGAGACGAGTGTCCTAGCCCTCGCAGCTCTCAGTGGCCTTATGTAACTCAACCAGATGCAGGCACGCACCATAACAATCGAGGCGCACGGCACAGATGTGATGCCGTACGCCTCTGTGTAGCGGAAGCCTAGGGAAACGCTAATTAATTCAACTAGCTTTCCTGAGCAGCTTCCTGAACTGCGCCGTAGTTCTCAATCCAATCAACCACAAGGTCACGATTCTTATTGAACAGGAAGTACAGTGCGAGATAGAGAAGCACCACTCCAGCAATGATAATCGGGTTCTGTGACAAGAAAGCATAGAAGATGCCAGCAATCAGTGGATGGCACATGATACCGAAGCTAATAACGTAGACGCCAGCCTGTTCAATCTCGAAACCGGCCTGGATGGCGATCTCGGTGAAGGTTGGTGCAAGCTGAGATGCAACAATCAAGCCAAGGCTGA
>CAYTTI010000188.1:0-2036 GCA_964440675.1 uncultured Coriobacteriaceae bacterium | reverse complement strand
CCATACAAAATACGAATGCCGTCGGCAGTCGCAGCACCAAACACCTCAGCTAGTGTCTTGCGAATAGCGCCAATGACTTCCTGGGCATCATCCGCCGTGGCAGTCTTGCCCGTACCAATGGCCCAAATCGGCTCGTAGGCAACAACGTAGGTAGCAGGATCTACAATCTCAAGACCCTCGGTATCCTTTTTCACCTGGTCAACGACATAGTCTACGTGTGTTCCTGCCTCACGAATCTCGAGCGGCTCGCCACAGCAGCTAATGGGAACGATGTTGTGAGCCATCAAAGCCTTGGCCTTCTTGTTGACATCTTCATCGGTCTCGCCAAAGTACTCACGACGCTCGGAGTGGCCTATGATGCAGTAGGTAGCACCAACGCTGGTAAGCATGTTAGGCGCAACCTCGCCCGTGTAGGCACCGCTTTCCTCAAAGTAGACGTTCTGGGCACCCAGCGCCATGGGAGCACCCGTTTGAGCGATCACCTCGCCCACGCCTTTCAGATCCACCGCAGGCGGACATACCACGACATCTACCCCATTGCCCTCGCCGAGGGTATCTGCGAGTTCCTTGGTAAGTGCTACCGCCTCGGTATAGGTTTTGTTCATCTTCCAGTTGCCTGCAATCATGTGTTTACGCATCGAGAAGTGCCTCCACTCCAGGAAGAGCCTTACCCTCGACGAGCTCCATAGAAGCGCCACCACCGGTGGAGATCCAGCTCATCTTATCGGCAAGACCAAACTTGTTTACTGCTGCAACAGAATCGCCGCCGCCGATAATCGAGGTGCATCCCTCGTTAGCAGCAACCGCCTCACACACAGCTTGGGTACCGTCAGCAAAGTTTTCAAACTCGAACACGCCCATGGGGCCGTTCCAGAAAATAGTTTTTGCCTCAGCAATTGCCTCGGCGTAGAGTGCACGGGTTTTAGGTCCTATGTCCATACCCATGCGATCATCGGGGATCTTGCTTGAATCGACCACTTCACCGGTGGCATCCTCGGCAAAGCGATCGGTAACGACATTATCCACAGGAAGCAGGATCTTTACCCCCTTTTCCTCGGCCTTAGCAAGCATCTCACCGGCACGCTCAATCCAGTCCTCTTCCTTGAGCGAACTGCCAACGGTATAGCCCTGTGCCAAGAAGAAGGTGTAGGCCATGCCACCCCCGATAATGAGAGTGTCCGCCGCATCAATTAAGTGGTCAAGCACGCCAATCTTGCTCGAAACCTTAGAACCACCCACAATGGCCACAAAGGGACGCGCGGGCTCAGCGAAGATAGAGGTGAGCGTATCAACCTCTTTCTCGAGCAAAAAGCCTGCATATGCTGGCAAATATGCAGCAGGACCTACCACAGATCCCTGTGCGCGGTGCGCCGTACCAAAGGCATCGAGCACAAAGATGTCGCCATAGGACGCCAAAACCTTGCCAATCTCGGGGTCGTTCTTCTTCTCGCGCTTGTCGAAGCGAACGTTCTCCAGGAGCAAAATCTCGCCTGGCTCAAGGCTCGCGACGGCCTGCGCCGCCTTCTCGCCGTAGGTATCATCCACAAACTTCACGGTGAAGCCAGTGAGCTCGGCGAGCTTGTCGGCAGCGGGCTTTAAGGATAGCTCCGGCTCGAAACCATCACCCTTGGGACGACCCAAATGGCTCATAAGAATAGTCTTTGCCTGATGCTCCTTAAGATAGGTGATGGTTGGAATTGCTGCACGCACGCGCGTATCGTCTGTTACCACCCCGTCTTTCAGGGGCACGTTGAAGTCCACGCGCATGAGGACGCGCTTGCCTTCTACGTCGGCATCACGAACCGACTTCTTGATAAAAGCCATGGTATCTCCATCTCTCAAAGTGAAGGTGTCAAAAGTGAGGGCGCGGCCGCGACCCAAAGGTTGCAACCGCGCCCTTCTGTGTACAAGAACCCGTGCCAAACTCGAGCGGGCACCTCAACAAGCCCGGGCAGGCTTCCCGGGCGGGTGCCTTGTGTACAGGCGGGTGCCTCAACACACGAGCTAAAGCGGGCGCTCTAACACATTAGGCGACG
>CAYTTI010000187.1:0-2049 GCA_964440675.1 uncultured Coriobacteriaceae bacterium | reverse complement strand
GTACATGAGGTTGCGCTGTGCCTGTAGACGCTGCTCGGCATTGCTGCCATTCAGCCGGCTTTTGCACAGCTCAATGTACCAGTCACAAAAATCGTTCCAAAAAAAGGCCTGAATTGTACGGGCGTACTCACCGAAGTCATAGCTTTCGAGCTGCTCGGTTGTACGCGCTACCTGCTTAGCTAAACGAGACAGAATCCAGGCATCTTCTGGCGTATCTGCAACGGGAGCGCCCGGTGTATAGCCATCCATGTTCATACACACAAAGCGGGCGGCATTCCAAATTTTGGTCACAAAGCCGCGCGAAGCCTCCGTGCGCGGGCTGTCAATAAGCTGCTTCGTTTGCTTGTCAATATTCGCATCGAACTTAACGTCTTGGTTGGTGGTAATAAGGGTGAGCAAGTTATGCCGCATGGCATCTGCACCATACAGCTTCATGAGATCCATGGGGTCAACGCCGTTGCCTTTCGACTTCGACATGCGGCTTCCGTCCTTAGCCAGAATCGTCGCGTAGATATACACGTCATGGAAGGGAATCTCTTTGGTGAAGTAGAGCGAGCTCATAATCATGCGCGCAACCCACAGGGCGATGATGTCGCGTGCCGTAACGAGCACCTTGGTTGGGTGATGTCCTTCCATCTCCTGCGGATTGTCTGGCCAACCTTGCGTTGCAAAGGTCCACAACTGGCTCGAAAACCAGGTATCGAGCACATCCTCATCCTGGCGCACCTGGTGGCTACCACAGGCAGGACACACTTCGATCTCCACCAGCAAGGCATCTTCCCAACCTCACTCATCGCAGTAGAACACGAGAATGCGGTGTCCCCACCAGAGCTGCCGAGAAATGCACCAGTCTTTGAGGTTTTCCATCCAGGTAAGGTAGCTTTGCTTCCAGCGCTCGGGATGAAATACCACTTCACCGGAGTTCACGACCTGCAGCGCCGCCTCTTTCAGTTTGTCAACCGCAACAAACCACTGCTCAGACAGCCACGGCTCAAGCGTTGTATCGCAGCGATAGCAGTGCATAACCGAGTGATCGTAGTCCTCCACATGATCGAGAAGATCGTGCTCCTCGAACCAAGCAACTACGGCTTCGCGGCAAGCCTCGCGCGACAGCCCGCTCAACTCACCATAACCGTCAACAACATGAGCCGTCTCATCGAAGACGTTGATCTTCTCGAGACTATGCGCCTCCCCCATAATGAAGTCGTTGGGGTCGTGTGCCGGCGTTACCTTTACAAAGCCCGTGCCAAAGCCCGCATCAACGTGATGGTCGGCAACAATGGGAATTTCTCGGTTCACGATAGGCAGCAACACCTTCGCACCCACCAGCTTTTGCTTTGCCTTATCAGAGGTAGCCACAGCAACACCGGTGTCGCCCAGCATGGTTTCTGGCCGCGTTGTTGCCACCACCACATAGCTTTGGCCATCGATTGGCTCAACCAAGGGATAGCGTAGATACCACAGCTGGCCTGCATCATCTTGGTACTCGGCCTCATCGTCCGAGATTGCTGTCCTACAACTTGGGCACCAGTTCACAATGCGTTTGCCACGGTAAATAAGCCCGTCGTGATACCAGTCGCAAAAGACCTTACGCACCGCCTTGGCGTACTCCGGACTCATCGTGAACTTTTCGTCCTCAAAGTCGACAGAGCAGCCCATGCGTCGAATCTGATCAACGATGATGCCACCGTATTCCTCGCGCCAGGCATGGCACTCATCCACAAAGGCATCCCGACCCATTTCCAAGCGGCTCACACCCCGCGCTTGGAGGCGCTTGTCCACCTTGGTTTGTGTAGCGATGCCCGCATGATCCGTGCCCAGAATCCACCGCGTTGAGCGACCCCGCATACGGTTGTAGCGCACAAAGGTATCCTGGATGGTGTCATCCATGGCATGACCAATATGCAAAACGCCCGTAACGTTGGGTGGCGGAATAACTACAGTGCAGTCGTCTGCACCTTCACTCCGCCGAAACGCATTTGCCTGTAGCCAGCGCTCAATAATCGCTGGCTCTGCAGCTTGGGGATCGTAGGTCTTGGGCATCTCTTC
>CAYTTI010000186.1:0-2081 GCA_964440675.1 uncultured Coriobacteriaceae bacterium | reverse complement strand
ATCAGCCTCACCACTATGACCATGCAGCTCATCGACAACGAGCCGGACGGTATGCGCATCTGTCGTGTGGAAGGCGAGTCGCTTGTGACCGTCGTTGTCCCCCGCGAGAAGTTGGCTGAAGCCCGCCATCTCCCTGAGCTGCCCTTCCGTGGTGTCTACTACCTGCTTGTCAGGGTCGCTGGGTACATTTTGGGTACCAACCGATATGCGTTCACAAGGTGGTAACGGCAAGAAATTCGTCTGAATTGCAACTAGTGACTACCGGTAACATCGTTTGTGCTCTAGAGTTGAGATAGCCGGTCAAATTTGGGAATACTATCCCTGAATTTGACCGCTTCCTAGAGACAGTATCTTAACGATATTGCACCCTCCCCTCTTAATATTGTTCGAAAAACAATAGCGCTATGATTGCTCTGCTTACTTGATAGAATATCTAGATAGAATATCTAGAGGGGTAGATAGCGCACAGCGGGGTGGGGTTCGTGGCCAATACAATTCGCCACACATATATCCAGGTGCGATACCTGGCATTTTCCTTAAGCCTTTTCAACGGAGCAGCGGTGCTGCTTTCAGCAGGCAGCTGCTTTACGGACATTTTCGCAGCATTCGAAATTTCTAACGCATGGCCAGGATTTCTCCTTGCTGTCATAACATGTGAAGTCCTGTCGGGCACACTTATGCTCACCGCCCACATGCGGTCATTAAATCTTGATTCGATATTTTCGAAATCTCTCGTGACATCGATATCTGCTTTGGGCGGAGCGCTATTCGTAATATCGCTCGGCACAACAGCCATACTCCCCGAATCCGTCACCATCACTCTCATTGCTATAGCGGGCATTGCCATGGCAATCGGCTGGATTGTCCAGCCTGGCCTATGGAGTCGAACGTTTTCCACAATGACATTTTGCGATACCGCGACTCATATAGGACTCTCCTGCGCCGCTGCGGCCATCGCAGCTCTCGTGATAATTAATCTCTCTTCATCACTGCTCATAACAATCGCAATAGTGGCAAGCCCTACTGCTTCAGCCCTACTCGCCCCTGCCAACTCAAAACCCTCGCAATTTTTCACATTAGAAACTGGTCACCCCTCCTTACAAAAGCAAGCAGTTCATGAAGCAGAATTTAAAATCAGTAGTCTCTGGCCTGCTTTCGCGGGAGCAGCCTTGTACATGTGCGCGCTCGTATCCATGTGCCGAAATTCCTTCGAAACCAATGAGTCTTTTACCTCCGTTGTCACACAGGGAATGTTCGTCGGATTCTTCCTCTGCGCTCTCGTGGTGGGAACACTTGCCTTGATGCATCCCAATGATCAGCAGCTGCGCAAGGCTTCCATCTGGCTATGTCCCATATTCGTTGCTTTAAGCATACTTCCTTGCGTCCTCACCATCGAGTCAGGAAGTATTGCGGAATTTGTCCTGGCCGCATGCACGGCTACGAGCTTCGCATTCTTCATAACATTCCCACTGTCACTTTTTTGTAACGCCGGCAACATTCGAACGAGAAACGGTCAGATGGTACTAGGCCTTGCTACTCTTTCCTTCGCTATCGGAAAATCCACAGGGATTTTGTTTCTCCTCTTTGCAAGCTCCAAGACAACCACGATTACGCTCGTAGTTCTGTTCGTTGTTTATTTGACCGCAATGGCCTTAGCATCCATGATGCCAAAATCCCCTTCAAAAGCGAACAGCACCAGCTCATCAACCACATCGGAAAGATCACTAGAAACACGCTGTACGCAAATTATTGAGCATTATCGCCTCACGCCGCGCGAAGCCGACGTGCTTATATATCTTGCGTATGGACGCTCCTCAACCTACATCGCAAAAGAGCTGCACGTATCCACCGAAACGGTAAAGGTACATATCAAACATATCTACGAAAAGACTGGCATACATTCGCGCAACGAGCTTCTTAATATGGTGCAAAGCTAATAGCTTCTTACTTGCCCACTACGTCTTATCGAGCTGCTGCCCTGATAAGAAACACCCTCGCCAAAGCACTTGCTGATTTGTGAGCAAGCCCGCGCTTTGTTAGAGCACTATTGGCACAATATAGTGCACTCCCCATCTTGATGG
>CAYTTI010000185.1:0-2100 GCA_964440675.1 uncultured Coriobacteriaceae bacterium | reverse complement strand
GCTATTGCCTCTGCCGCCTCGTTGTCGGCCTGGTTATAAATAGTTGCATAGGTAACATCGTCTTGATCAAGGATGTCGGTATAGTCGGAGGCGTCACCGCCGAGGTGTTCGGCAAGAATGCTTGCCACCTGATCAACGTCTTCAATTGAAGAAGGATCACAGTAGATGGTGCTACATTCCTCACTGATTGCCAATACATTGCCGTTGCGGTCATAAATCGTGCCGCGCTTGGCATGCAAGGTGATGGTGTTTGCCTGATACAGGTCGGCATCGGCTCGCAGCTCATCTGCAGCAATTACCTGCAAATACACGAGACGGGCGGCAACTCCACACAACAGCGCTATAACAGCGATGAAAACGCCTGTCAGGCGACGGGAGCTGTCGAAGCCTGTGCGCTTGGTACTCCGACGACCTTGAGTTTCTTCGTCATATGAGGAAACGCGCCGACCTTTGGTGGAGGGTCGTGATCCTCGCCTTCTGCTATCAGCCATAGCATCCTATTATGCAGCAGACTCAAGCACTGATTCGTACACTTTCTTCGTACACTTTTGAATTTCCACTGGATATATCAGACTGCCCGCTGCTCGTTTGCTCGTCCCTACATCGCGCTGTCTCTACGCCACGCTACTCTAGGTCGTTTTGATCCGTGTCGTTTGACGCTTCGTCAGACAACTGTTCATCGTCGGACGCCTCATCAAGTGTAATCGTTACCGTCTCAGACGCCTGCTCCATGCCATAGTTCTGCGTAGCGATGCGCTCAATACGCGTGGAAGAGCTGAGTATGGAATTTTCCACCCGCAGCTCATTGGTCGCTGCCTGGGCATCGGCAACTTCTGAGCGCAGATCGAGCGTAGTTTCAATGGCTGTAACCGTTGCGGTAGCCAAAGAAATACGTACCACCCCGAGTACCAGCACAAGGGCAAGCACAGACATAAAGATCTTGATAACCCGTATGTGAGATGCGCTGACACCTCGACGAACGCGTTCATCGAGACCAATACCCTCAAGTACTTCAAAGTTACGCTGTGGCTGAGTTTGACGTTGAGGGATGGCACTGCGATAGGTATAGTCAATCGCAGTGCTGCCGCTAGTGTACTGAGCCACGTCCACCCCTCCTTACTGCATTTCTGCTTCGTTAGTAGTGCGTTTAAGCTGCGTTTTTCTGTTGTGTTTGTCGTTCGTTTCTTATGCGTTTGGTGGTGCTATAACCCTCAGCCTAAGCTGTGAGTATCATTGGAAGTCCGTGTCGAGCTTGATGGCATAACGCATTTTTGCACTGCGTGCTCGTGGGTTGCGTCTTATCTCCTTTTCACTCGGCACGACAGGGTGCTTCGTTTTCACCTCTATAACCGGCACGTTGCCGCATACACAAACAGGTAGCTCTGGCGAACAAGTACAACCTCGACTCAAGCTGTTGAAACTTTGTTTTACGAGGCGATCTTCAAGCGAGTGATAGGAGATTACGCAGATTCTGCCATGGGGTCGCACCCACCGAATCGCCGCCATAAGTCCACGCTCGAGAACCTCTAACTCATGATTGACCTCAATCCGCAAGGCTTGAAAGGTTTTCCTTGCTGGATGAGCTCCATGACGTCTGTCTCGTGCCGGAATTGCAGCCTTCACGATTTCAGACAGCTGTAAGGTACTCGTAATCGCTCGCTTTTCTCGTTCTCGTACAATCGCTTGCGCAATTTGTTGCGCGTGACGTTCCCCACCATAGCTGCGCAGAATTCGGGCGAGGTCGGCTGCGGTATAGTTTCGTATGACCTCAGCTGCGTTTAGAGTTTGTTTTCCCGAATCCATACGCATATCGAGTGGGGCATCCTCACGATACGAAAATCCTCGCTCGGCAATATCCAATTGAGGACTGGATACACCCAGGTCGAACAGAAAGCAGTCAACCTCCGGTATTGCTGCTTGAGTTAGTAGTTCATCTAAATTTCCAAAGTTGCCTTGTAGTAAGAGCGTTTGAGCCTCAGGGCACTCAGTTGAAAGACGTTGGCTTGCCGCTTGAATTGCCATCTCGTCCTGGTCGATCCCAATAGACAAGCCATCGGGGGCAATGCGTTGCGCAAGAGCAAGTGTATGGCCTGCTCCCCC
>CAYTTI010000184.1:0-2103 GCA_964440675.1 uncultured Coriobacteriaceae bacterium | reverse complement strand
GGCTTCGTTCAAGCGATGAGGTTCAGACAAGTCGAGACATACAAACACGTCGGGCGTGGCTGTATAGTCCGGAGGCATAACATAGGCATCTGCGCCCGGTAAGAATATAAACGATGTAGGAAGCTGCTTGGTATCTGCAAGAAGACAGCATACCGACTTCTCCGACCATCGCGCGCGTAGTGCACAGGCGAGAGCCAACACCGATCCCACCGCATCACCATCAGGGTTGGTATGAGCGCACAGGGCAATTTCCTGTGCGCTCTCAAGCAAGGACTCAAGCGCTGTATACGCATCGGGGCTTACCTGTTCCCCATCATGTGAGGGTGCATGCATCCCCGCATGTACCTCCATATTTTGATCTAGGTGTGTCTCACACAGCTCAAAAGGCATTGCCTACTCTTTCTCAGGCTCGTCTGCGTAGCTGGAATCATCCGGAGCGCCTACGGAATCATCCGGAGCGCCTACGGGGTCATCCGAAGCGCCTATGGGATAGCCAAATTCATCCTTTGCGACATCCAAGGTATCGGGACGCTGCTCAAGCGCACGACTTATACGCTCAGCTTCGTCGGCCGTCGTATCGATACAAAAATCGAGATCTGGGGTAACACGCCAAGCAAGTGCCTGGCCAAGCAGCGAACGTATACGCCCCTTTGCACGATAGAAAGCGGCCAAAACAGCTTCATAACGACTTGGATCACAGCTTACATACACCCGCATGAATGATTTATCGAGCGAAACCTCGACCCCCGTAAGCGTTACGAGAGAAAGGTCGGGGTCAGAAAGCTCAAAGAGCAGTATGTGGGCGAGCTTGGTTCGCGCAAGCTCATTAGCACGGCGTGATGCCTGATTCTGTTTCATGTTCGTCGTCTTTCATGCAGCACTATTCAGTACGAGCTACCTCAACAAGCTTATAGGCCTCTATAACGTCGCCAATGTGGAAGTCTTGGTAGTTCTCAAGACCGAGACCACATTCGTGGCCAGCACGCACGCTCGACACATCATCTTTGAAGCGGCGCATCGAAGCAAAGGCTCCCTCATACACCACAATGCCGTCTCGTATCAGGCGTACCTGATCAGCGCGGGAGATTTCACCTTCCACGACCATGCAGCCAGCAGCAACGCCAACCTTGGGCACACGGAAGGTCTCGCGCACTTCGGCCATGCCCGTCTGTACCTCTTCTTCGGTGGGTTTGAGCATGCCAATGCGAGCAGCATCGATATCTTCAATTGCCTTATATATAACGTTGTAGGTACGAATTTCAACGCCAGAACGTTCTGCCAAGGCGCGTGCCTTAGCCTTGGGACGAACGCCAAAGCCAATAATGATGGCATTCGATGCATCGGCAAGAATAACGTCGGTTTCTGAAATTGCACCAACCGCCGAGTGTATGACGTTGAGGCGAACCTCGCTTTGATCCATCTTGTTAAGCGAGTCAATAAGCGCCTCGATAGAGCCACGAACATCTGCCTTAATAACGAGATTGAGCTCCTTGATTTCAGCACTTGCCATCGTATCAAAGAGGTTTTCAAGGGTAACGTGGCGCACCCTGCTCTGCTCTTCAATGCGGGCTTTCAAAGAGCGTTGCTCGGCCAAATCACGTGCGTCGCGCTCATCTTGGAATACACGAAACTCGTCACCTGCCTGAGGAACCGAATTCAATCCAAGCACCTCGACCGCATCGGAAGGGCCAGCCTCCTTCACGGTATTACCACGCCAGTCCAACATGGCGCGCACACGCCCGTGGCTCAAGCCCGCAACCAGCGGATCGCCCACATGCAAGGTACCGCGGTTCACCAAGAACGACGCAACGGAACCACGACCTCGGTCGAGTTTTGCCTCGATTACGTAGCCCGAGGCAAAGGTTTGAGGGTTAGCCTTAAGCTCGAGTATCTCTGCCTGCAGCAAAATGGTTTCCAACAGGTCATCGATGCCAATGTTCTTCTTAGCAGAAATGTTGACGAACATGTTCTGCCCGCCCCACTCCTCTGGGATGACTCCGTACTCGGTAAGCTCCTGGCGCACGCGATCGGGATTAGCTCCGTCCTCATCAATCTTGTTTACCGCAACCACAAGGGACACATCTGCGGCATTTCCGCGGTAAA
>CAYTTI010000183.1:0-2129 GCA_964440675.1 uncultured Coriobacteriaceae bacterium | reverse complement strand
GGCGCCCCTCAATGCTGGCAAGGTGAGCAACGGGTGCCAAGTCCATAACCTCTTGAACATTGCCTTCGGCAAGCATGGCAAAACCGGTTTGACGACATGCCATAACATCGCTGTGGTCGCCGAAGATGTTCAGAGAATGCGTTGCAATAGTGCGTGCACTTACATGAAATACGCTTGGCAGCTGCTCGGCTGCAATTTTGTACATGTTAGGAATCATGAGCAGCAAACCCTGGGAGGCGGTATAGGTGGTGGTAAGCGCACCTACTCCCAAAGAACCGTGTACTGCGCCAGCGGCTCCTGCTTCCGATTCCATCTCGACAACCTTTACCGGCATGCCGAAGATATTCTTCATGCCTTTGCCGGCCCACTGGTCAACGAAGTCTGCCATAGGGCTCGAAGGTGTAATTGGGTAAATACCAGCAACTTCGGTATACGCATACGACACGTACGCAGCCGCTTCATTGCCATCCATCGACTTGAATGCTCGCGCCATAACCTCTCCTTTGTTGGACATGCGGAAATCAATCCACCGGTTATCATAGACCAAATCCTGTGTACGTATCCTGTATTCTTTCCTCTCCAAAGTTTTTTTCTTGATAATGTTACTCTAATTTATTGCACACGCGCAGCTACACAGTTACTGGGCTAAGGCTATCTTGGTATCGTGTTTCGCTCTTTGTCGATCGATTTTCGCTCCTTATCGAGCAGCGTCACATAGGACTTTGCAAGTTTTATCCCCTTGCTACCCTTCATATCGCTCGCCACAACCACTCCATACTCATCTGAAACCAAGAAGGTTTCACTTGTGCGCGCCTGTTCACGTTCAAAGCTCGTAAGAGCAGAGACCTTGCGCATGACAGGTATCCCTATGGTGGTTGCAAGCTGAAATACAAGGTCATTAGCGCCGGACAGGACTTGCTCGTTTGGGGTGGCACATACCAGGTGATCATCTTGTGCAAGCCAAAGTACCTCAGGCGCGACACCGGTGTTTACAGCCTCGATCTGCGCCTGTTGAGCGCGCAACAGCAAGTGGCGCACTAAAGTAGTTGGCAAGGGCTCATACGCGCCGACCGTCATCGCCGCATGCTTATCCTCATCCACCATCAGCATGAGTACACCATCGGGATGCCTAGCAGCACCCCTGGTGAGTGTCCACTCGAGGTGTTGGCGCACCCAGGCGAGCAGCTCAGACGACAGCAGAGCATCATGCACGCGCCTTTTGGCAAGCGCACGTACATGGCGATGAGCCAAGGGCAGGCGCTTGCCTGCAAGACGCCACCGGCACACCAGGGCGAGTTTACCCAGCTTAAAGTTGCCCAGCTCATGCTCGTTGTGAATGCTGAGCATAGGTCTATGCGGATCATTTCGCAACCCGCAATGACCGTTCGTCTTCGAGCGAAGATTGTTTGCCGGTGCCTCTATCACGCTCTGCCGCACTCCTCTCTGTGAGCAGCACGATGCGCCATGTTCATCTCCAGCAACACAGCGCACCATTCTTCTCGCCATGAGTAGCTGGCATTATCGCGCAGAATGTACCCGCTCGCATGGGAGAGCATGACAGAGACCTAACACGCACGAACGTTATGTCTACACCCATACCTGCATAAATACGGATAGAGGGACTCTTTTTTCAGCTTTTCTTTCTGTTTCGTTAGCTGCGAAAATGCCTTATCATCCCCAGGCGTATCGCTAAGGTTGAAAATCACCCGGCAAAACGGAGGGAAAAATGTTAGCTGATTATCATGTACATACAGAATATAGTGATGATTCTGTTTATCCGATGGAAAGCGTTGTAACCGATGCGATTGCCCTCGGATTAAATGAGATCTGTTTCACAGATCATGTTGACTATGGGGTAAAAAACGACTGGGACAGTGGGAAAAGAATTACATATCGAAATGGCGAGCCACTTGCTAATGTACATTATCCCCAGTACGTAGAAGAAATCGAAAAGATGCAATCTCTTTACGAGGATAAAATTGGAATACGAATGGGATTAGAATTTGGCGTACAAACACATACAATTCCCATGTTCCGCACCCTATTTCACAAGTATCCCTTTGATTTTATTATTCTGTCCATTCATCAGGTTGAAAATCTGGAATTTTGGACACAGGATTTTCAGCAAG
>CAYTTI010000182.1:0-2136 GCA_964440675.1 uncultured Coriobacteriaceae bacterium | reverse complement strand
CAAGGTAAAGAACGTTTGACAGCCTATGAGGAACTAAGTTAGCCGCTTTTGACAGCTCCTAGAGTACTATGTAAATCCCTTTTGATAGCGTATAAGCAATAGATACGTCACGCTTTTCCCAAGGAAAAGTTGCACGAGACAGAAGGGTTGGGAGCACATCATGGAGGTTGGAAAGCTTATTCGCACAATGCGTGAGCAAGCTCAGATGTCACAAGACGATCTCGCTCAGCGCATCTATGTGAGTCGCCAAACCATCAGCTCCTGGGAAAACGGCAAAACTTATCCAGATCTTAAAAGTTTGCTGCTCCTTTCCGATGTCTTTGATGCAACGGTAGATGAAATCGTGGGAAAGGACGTGGAAAGAATGGGAAAGTCAATCGAGGAAAGTATCAGAACCTTCAAACGCATCACCTACGCGATGACTGCATCGTATGCGCTTATGATGGCATCTCTTTTGTGGCTCGCCGTACAACTGCTTGCGTGGGACTGGCCGTTTGCGCAGGTGGCTCCGACCATCTGCCTTGTGGCAGTGTTCTTTGTTGCGACGATTGCTTTGGCGGTCATGGTTGAGCGGCTTAAGAAGGACAACGACTTGGTGACCTTTCACGAAATAATCGCTTTCATGAACGGCGAAGAGCTGGTTCGGGATGCCAAGCAACGCAAGCAGCTTACGGGGAGCCTGTCCATGCCGAGGCTCTTTGGGCAATTCGCACTTGGCGTCGCGGTGGGTATAGTTTTTGCGATCATCGCCGTTGCGGTTGTTACCTTCGCGCGCGGGTAGGGGTTGGAATTTCGGGGAGGAACGGTGGACGATGAACAGCGATAAGCTACACGAGAGATTCGGAGTTACAGCAGAGCTGCTGGACGAGTGGGCTAGTGATTAGCTGACAGACCTATTATGAGAAAGAACAGGACATGAGCATGAGCCTTCGTCGTACTTCCAGCGCTTGCAATGCTTCCATACTTGAAGTAGAGAACTACAGCAAGAGTTACGGAGATAAGCTTGCCGTACACAACGTGTCGCTCACGGTAGAGGCCGGCGATATTTATGGGTTCATTGGCCACAATGGCGCTGGGAAAACTACGCTTATTCGATCTATCGTAGGAGCGCAGCCAGTGGATAGCGGCACGATTCGCGTGTGTGGGATAGACGTTGTACCCAACCCCGTCGAAGCTAAGCAACACATTGCCTACGTGCCCGACAACCCCGATATTTACGAGTTTATGACGGGCATACAGTACCTCACATACATTGCCGATATATACGAGGTACCTGCTGATGTGCGCTCGCAAAAGATTGCTGAGTTGAGTGATCGCCTCGAGCTCACAAACGATTTGAACGAGATGGTGAACTCATACTCTCATGGCATGAAGCAAAAACTTGTGATTATGAGTGCATTGCTACACGAACCACGCCTGCTCGTGCTCGATGAGCCCTTCGTAGGACTTGATCCTATCGCTTCACATGAGGTGCGCTCCATGCTGCATGAACTTGCGAGCAGTGGCGGCGCGGTCTTTTTCTCATCGCACGTGCTGGAAGTAGTTGAAAAGCTGTGCAACAAGGTGGCGCTTATTCGTAAGGGAGAACTTGTACGAGTTGGTGCCACCGATGATGTTCGTGGAGACGACTCGCTTGAAGACGTGTTCTTGGAACTCGTTGAAGAGGGTGAGGTACGCTCTTCATGAGAAAGGAAGCACGGATACGCCGATCTGTTTTATCGCGTGGGTTCTACCACTTTTGCCTGTTGGTGAGTGTTGAGCTGCGTGCTTTTGCCTGGTCGCTCTACCCCAAGAATAAGAAGGATAAGGGACAGCTCAAGCGTTTTGTCGTGCTTGCCTGCTCGATCTTGTTCAGTGCCTATATGTGCGCTTCTTACGCCGTGTCGATTGCTCAACTTATGTGTGATGCGGGTTTGAGGGATTCTGTGCCGATCGTTGCAGTGCTTGTAGGCTCTACTACCGGGGCGGTATCTGCCTTCGTAAAAACACACGCTACGCTTATTGGCAACAAGGACTTTGATCTTGTTGCGTCGCTTCCAGTGAGTCGGCGCATCGTTGTGGCGAGCAAGCTCGTGAGTATGCTCTCTACAGCAATAGTAGTTGCTACCTTTCTCATGGCACCTATGTACATTGTGT
>CAYTTI010000181.1:0-2145 GCA_964440675.1 uncultured Coriobacteriaceae bacterium | reverse complement strand
AAGCAACGGAAAAAATTGCCGCCTGCTCCTCGCCAACTGTCCAGGCAATGACAATCCGTCCCAAGTGATGCAGCGCAAGTGTGGCAAGCATCGAAGGAATCAACGGCAGGTTGAACTTCAGTGCATACAGCCAGTATTTTTTGCTTATCAGCTTCCTACTCTTGCGAATAATAGAGATGAACGGCACCGCGTATACGACCATCATCACAATGACTTGACAGGTAAGAGCTGCCGCAGCCTTGTCCACCGATAAAAGAATCACAGGCACAGAGACAATCGGAACGGCTAAAGTCAGGATGAGGGTCAGTGCGACCACACCTTTATATCGAAACTCATACCGTAATCTTGCCGACCAGAGCTCGTAGCAGGGACTAATCAGAGCCCTGAAAAATAGGAGGAATACAATCGAGGCGGAAAAGCCGAAAAAATCTACCCAAAATGCAGGAAAAAGAAGAAAGCTCGCTACAAACGCAAGCGTTACCGCCGTCGAAAGCCCAAGCATCGAGGAGGTAAACGCGTTGCGGTCGTTTTTGTAGCGCACCATCCCATTGTTGAATACGTAGCCTGCAAGATTGAGCGAGGTGAGGATGAACAGGAGCGAAAACCACGACTGAAATACCGTATAGGTTCCGTATGCGGCAGAATCCATGATTCTTGTATAGAGAGGCACTACGATTACGCCAATGCCTTTTTGAAGGATGCCACATATCGCGTACCACAACGACGCTTTGGCAGCTGGCGATATCGATTCGCTTCCACCAAAAAATATTTTGACCTTATGCCCCAACGACATCTTGTAAATCTCTCCTGCTATTGCCTACTAAAGAACGGTTCGACTGTATATCTACTATCGCCCGATCAGACTGTGGTAAAGGTTCGCTCCAAAGTTATGGAATCGCTTCCATGCACGCTTAAAACCGTTATTACAGACCTGCTCTAGCGAGCCCTTAAAAAACCAGTTGAAGCAACTTGGAACTGACCCAGGGTGCTTTGCAGCATCCTCCCTCATATGCTTGTAGTAGGGTGGCTCCATGATGTAGAAGTGATGCATTCGAAATGCGAGAAGTCGCAGTTTGGCGGGAGAATAATCAAAACCGAATTGATGAGGGTCTCCCCCAGCAGCATAGATGCCAAGAATGGTGCGTCCGCATTTTTCACAGCGGCAGCAATTGTCTCCCGAGGCTATGTGGAAACACACACGCAGATTGATATGAGTGGATGACGTTTCTGAGAACTCGACTATCCGACTGATTTTATCCTGTCTAAGCAGTTCGAAGCCATCGTGCATTCCTTTGACATTGCCCGCAGCAAACTTGTTATCTATGCTCGGATCTGAAGCGCAGGTGTAGGTACCTATATCCTCAAATGAATAGGTACTGGCAATATAAGCAGTAGCAGCACCAGTAGCATAGGCCAGAGGCGATACCAAACCAAGAAACCCCATGCCATGCTGCAAATCGTGCCACCACCCGTAGCTGCTCCCCACATGAGCGAGATACCCATTGAGGGCGCGATAATCATACATTTCCCTCAGGTTGCTTTTAACGTAAGAGCACGGGAGACCGAGCTCCGATGCTACCATCTTCGAGTATGAGTAAACAGTATCCCAGGCTTGGCTGCCGTTAACTCTGATATCAGCACCCCAAACCGTCACTAAGCGAGGCCGCTCATCAACGTGTCGAATTAAGGTGCACCAGGCATCCACACCTCCAGAAAACAGTTGTAAAGGAGAGCCCAATGCCTCTCGCTTCTCACAGGCGACAGCCCTACCAACCTCTAAATCGCCTTTCAAGTTGAGCCTCGGAAGCATGTTGCTATATGCTTCTTTTATTCGAGGTAGAGCATCAACAAAAGCCTGATCTAACTCGTCCACCACCATGATACAGTCGAACACCCACGCCAATGGTATAAGGTTAGCTACTGCAGGAACAACAGCAATAGAGCCGGGTACCTCTCCGACATCAGGACATTCAAACCAAAACGACTTCGCCGTAAAATATGGCTCCAAAGCAGTGGGCACAGAAAAAAATACCTCATAGCGGCCATTTTTATATATAGGTTGATCGATTCTGATACAAGAATTCATTGCCATCCTTAATCTATCTATACTGGTACTACCTCTTCTCGCACGATACTCACGCCCCA
>CAYTTI010000180.1:0-2149 GCA_964440675.1 uncultured Coriobacteriaceae bacterium | reverse complement strand
AGTTCTCCGCCGTGAGCGCCGCTCTAAACACAGCCGCGAGTGCCACACTACGATCCAAAACGCACAAGCACCTTGTAAGTATCCGACCGAATAGCGGTATCCATTGCGGTTTGAAAATCGGTGTAGTCGAACACGTCTTCAATAAGCGGTGTTGGATCGATAAGTCCTTTGTCAATCATCTGCACCGACTCAAAATACGAACGTACGGTAGGGCTCACCGCACCAGTCACCGTCTTTTGGAAGCTATGGAGCGCGCCAACATCAATCGGCACGTCTTGGCGTGGATGAATGGAGCTAAACATCACACAAGTACCGCAGGCAGCAGTCATTTGCACTGCCTGTGCGGCAACCGTGGGATGTGCACAAATGTTGAATACGTAATCTGCTCCACGACCTTGGGTGTAACTTTGAATCATCTCAACGGGATCGCAGTTTGTGGGGTCAAAAGCTGCAGTCGCACCAAGCTCAAGTGCGAGTTGGCGGCGTTCGGCCATGGGCTCACTCACGAAAACGCGCGCACCGCGCTGGCGCAGCAACATCACGTGCAGCAAGCCCATGGTACCGCCACCTACTACTAATACGTCCTGACCAAAACGTACATCTACCTGCTCAATGCTGTTGATCACGCAGGCAACAGGCTCGGTAAACACCATCTTTTCGTAGGAGCTCTCCTGCTCAAAAACGATGAGGTCATTGGCCTTAGCAATCACGTACTCAGCAAAGCCACAGTAACCCGAAATCCCATCGTCACAGTGAAACACCGAGCTTCGAGGATGCTCCTCGCAGATGTTTTCGTGACCCGTCTTGCAAAAATAGCATTCTTTGCAGTCTTCAATAATGTAGGTCACTACATTTTGACCAAGAGAAAAGCGCTGTGTATTCACTGCGCTGCCCATCTCGGCAATGACTCCGCAGTATTCATGCCCTCCAATGCGGGGATAGGAATACTCACAGTCACCCAGGTAATCGCGGATATCGTTGGTGCAAATCCCCGCCATCTTCACTTGGATAAGCACCTCGTCCTCTTTCAGTTGAGGGAGCTCGATATCACTTAAAGCAACCTGTCCTGGAGCAGACATGAGCAGCGCACGCATGACAGCTTCCTTTCTCGAAACGCCTTGAACACTTCGTGCGAAACGCCTTGAACACTCCGCACCTAACTTCGCGTGCACCTAACAGCGTGCGCACGTAACTACACACGCTTGACTACACGCACACGTAACTACACACACGTAATTGCGCACACACCTAACGGCCTTGTCCTACCCCACGTAGGTGAGAACGCCCGTGAGACCACACACAACACCAATAACAATGATGAGGCCAATGATTTTCAGTGAGGACCAACGACGCTTAAGCAAGCCGTAGATCATCATGGTGACACCTAAAGGCAGAATGCTCGGCATAACTGCATCTAAGAAGTCGGTTTGAATACTGAAGTTTGAGCCAGCAGCAGCAATCTCGATGCCACAGGTGGCACTTACATAGTTCACGATGAGGCCGCCCATAACCATGCAGCCGGCAATCGAAGCACCCTTGAGGATCTTGTTGAGAGTTCCTTTTTCAAGGAAGTCGATTATGGCATCACTGCCTGCTCGATACCCAAACATGAAGTTGGCGTAGGACAGCGCGTAGGCACCCGCGATGATCAATATGGTGTACAGAATTGCACCCCAAATGTTTCCGCCGCCTGCCATGGTGAGGTCGATGCAGATTCCCAAGAGGATAGGAATAACAACGCCCTGCCAAATAGTGTCACCCATGCCAGCCAAAGGACCCATAAGTGAGGTCTTGATATTGGTGATGATCTCGCCAGGAATAGGGGCGCCTTGCGACTTTTCTTCTTCCATAGCGATGGCCATACCCAAGATGCACGATCCAAACTCAATATGTACGTTAAAGAACTCGATCTCGCGCTTCATGACTTCTTTGCGCTTCTCAGGCTGGTCCTTGTACAGGAAGTAAATAACGGGAGCAAAGACGTGTGCCACAACCTGACCCATCATGCGCTCGTAGTTGTAACAGGTCTGCGGGAAGGTCTCCCAGATAAACCAGGCCTTGAGCAAGGCACTTTTAGGAATTAAGCCGCCTTCGCGGGAAAGCTTCTCGTTAGCCATTAGAACTCCTCCTCATCGCCAGCATCTCCTGT
>CAYTTI010000179.1:0-2172 GCA_964440675.1 uncultured Coriobacteriaceae bacterium | reverse complement strand
TCGATGGCGGGGACTGCACCAGGAACAAGCTTGGTAGCAATGCCCTTGAAGGCAGGAACGAGCTCGCCTACGACGAGACGGACGCCGGACAAAATAATGTAGACACCACCAGCAAAGGACCTACCACAGGTAATAGACCATACAATCCAGTTGTTCTCTGTCTCGGTGCCAACATTGAGCAGATCATTTAGATACTCAAACTGAGTAGGATCTTCGGCAAGAATGCCACGACCAACGGCAACACCAGTAACCACGATAAAGAACACCATCATGGTGATGGAGATAGCTACAGTTGTGTCACGCAGGAAGATAAGACGCTTGGGGAAGTTAATTTCCTCAGTGGACTTGCTGCCCTTGAAGGGTTTGGCAATAAGACCGGAAAGGGCATAGCCAATACCCCCGAAGTGACCAAAGGCAATGGCATCGGTGTTAGCAACCTTGCGGAAGGTCGGCTGACAATAGGCCGGTGAGAGTGCCATGATAAGCGCGCAGATGCAGCCGCCAGCAATGTAGAGCTGCCAGTCGTCCAAACCACCAATGGAAAGTACAACGGCGAGCATGCAGGCCATGTACAAGGTGTGATGGCCGGTAAGGAAGATGTAGCGCAAACGAGAGAAGCGCGCGAGCACGATGTTGAGGATCATGCCAATACACATGATGATTGCACTCGCCTGACCAAAGTCGGACAAGGCGAGCGATACCACTGCCTCGTTGTTAGGCACAACACCTTGCATGTTGAAGGCATAGTTGAAGATTTCACCAAAAGCCAACAGGGAACCAGACTGCAAAAACGAGGAACCGGCATTGAGCACCAAGAAGCCGACGATGGTCTTAATGGTAGAAGAAACAATGTCTTCTATTGGCTTGCGCAGCAAGAGCAAGCCCAAAAGGGTTAAAAGTCCTACGAGGATGGCCGGTGTGGATAGGATATTAACTATGAAATTAATAACGGCATCCATGTTCCTTCCTTTCTGTATGTTCTGAACCTGGGCGTTGTTAATGGGAGTCGCCCACAAACAGACGGTATGCCTCATCTGCATCAGCAGATTCGGCAATGGCAACAATGTTTTTGGGATCGGAAAACAGCATTGCCAACTGCTTCATTGCTTCGATATGAGAGTCCGCATCGGCGGCGGCAAGCGTTACAAGCACACGAACATCTGGTCCCTCCGGTTTGAAACGAACCGGCTCTCGGACCACACATAGAGCAAGCTGCTGTGAAATAACACCCTGTTCTGGACGAGCATGCAGCAGTGCAAGATCTTCACAGAGTACGTAGTAAGGTCCCATTTCGTGCGTATTCTCTATGATGGCATCGATATAGCGGCTCTCGACGTAAGCTCCCTCAACGAGTGGAGTAACAGCAACTCGAATAGCTTCCTCCCACGAAGATACGCGCTCAACGATTTGCACGTTGTTACGCTCAACCAAATCTACCAACTTAGCCGGCTCTGAGATCTGAGTATCTTGGGACATTGATTCACCCCCTTTCACTTGCCCTGCGTTCCGGACACTCAAATGACGCTATATATCCCAGAATTTCTTCAGCGCTGTACGCCTGAGCCAGCGCGTCCATAAACTCTGGAATTTGCAGAAGATCGGCAAGGTTTAACAAGGCCTGTGCATGCGAAATGGTATCTGCGCACGCGAGCATAAAGACATAGCGCACAGGATCGTAGGCTTCGTTTCCAAACGCAACCGGCGTGGCAAGCCGCACAAAGGACATGGAGGTACGCTTGACATATTCGATGTGTCTCGAGTGTGGGAGCGCCACGTGCGGCGCAATAACCACATAGGAACCTAAGGCAGTGATACTCTCAATCGTGCTTTCGACGTAGCGCGCGCCGATGTCACCCGTCTCTATAAGCGGACGCCCTGCCGCCCGCACAGCATCCTGCCACGTAGCTGCGTCAACATCGAGTACCACATGGTTGTTAACAAGGTCAGACAGCAGATAGCTGCCAAGAAGTGAGCTGGAACTACCTGAGAGCTGCGTAGAACGAGACACCACACTCGATACCGCAGTCATATGTAGCACGTCTTCGGATGCACGGATTGCCTTTGTTTGCGCAAGTGCGTCGAATATCTTGGAAATGTCTTGTTGCTTGAGCAGGGGGTGCACCTCGACCCAAGGAAGATCGAATCTTAAGGGAACGGTAGAAATGACCAGGT
>CAYTTI010000178.1:0-2172 GCA_964440675.1 uncultured Coriobacteriaceae bacterium | reverse complement strand
AGGAGCGTGTAGTTTTTATTCACCGTGTATCTAAGGTCGTCAAGGGAGGCCGTAGGTTTTCGCTCTGCGCCTTGGTAGTTGTGGCGATGGCAAGGGTCATGTGGGACTTGGCATGGGTAAGTCGGCCGAAGTTCCTCTGGCAATTCAGAAGGCAGTTGATGATGCCAAGAAGAATATGTTCCATGTGCCCATCACCGAGGATGGCTCCATCCCGCACGAAGTTATTGGGCACTACGGCGCAGGCGATGTCATCATTAAGCCGGCCATTGACGGTACGGGCGTCATTGCTGGAGGTCCTGTGCGTCCGCTCTTTGAGCTTGCAGGTATTCGCAACGTGCTCTCCAAGTCGCTGGGTAGCTCCAACGCCCTCAACATTGTAAAGGCTGCCGTTGAAGGCCTGCGTCAGCTCGAGAGTCCCGAGCAAACCGCCAAGCGTCGTGGCATGAGCGTACACGAGATGTTTGTTGGAAAGGAGGACTAGTCATCATGGCAAAGACCCTCACCATTAAACTTGTGCGCAGTGCTGTGTGCTCGGTTAAGCACGATCAAACGGCAACCTGCCGTGCGCTGGGGCTACGCAAGATTGGCGATGTGGTTACCCAGCCCGATAACGAGTCCATTCGTGGAATGATTCACAAGGTTATCCACCTTGTAGAAGTGGAAGAGAACTAGGAGTTATCCACTATGCAGCTTAACGATTTGTATCCCGCAGAGGGTGCCAAAAAGGCGCGTAAGCGCGTAGGCCGCGGTAACTCCTCTGGTCAGGGCACCTATGCGGGTCGCGGCCTTAACGGTCAGCTTTCCCGTGCCGGCGGAGGTAAGGGACCATCGTTTGAGGGTGGCCAGATGCCGCTACATATGCGTTTGCCGAAGTTGCCTGGCTTTAACAACGTAAACCGCGTGGAGTATGCCCCCGTAAATGTTGCTCGCCTGGAGGAGAAGTTCGAGGCCGGTGATGTGGTCGATGCCACATCGCTCGTCTCGCGTGGCATTATTAAGACCGATGTTGTACCAGTTAAGATTTTAGGTGACGGTGAGCTCACCAAGAGCCTTACCGTGCGTGTTGACAAGGTTTCAAAGTCTGCCAAGAGCAAGATTGAGGCGGCGGGCGGAAAGGTCGAACTCCAGTGTTAAACGGAATTCGCAACGCGTTCCGGGTACCAGAAATACGCAACAGGATCCTGTTTACCCTTGGCGTCTTGTTGCTGTATCGCCTTGGGTCGTATGTGCCGGTACCAGGCATCCCATTCCAAGAACTTTTGGATAACTACTCGAGCGCTGCCGAAACGATTGGTGCCATTGCCATGCTCGACCTGTTTTCGGGCGGTGCCTTAAGCAACGTGTCCGTATTTACGCTTGGTATTATGCCCTACATCACTGCGCAGATTATCATGCAGCTGATGCAGGGCATCGTTCCTTCCTTGCAGGAACTTGCCATGGAAGGCGAAGCTGGCCAGGCGCGCATTACGCAGTACACGCGCTACGTAACCCTTGGTCTTGCTACCATTAGCGCCATCGGCTACCTGTTCTTGTTCAAGAGTTCGTCCTTTGGTGTGAGCTTTGACGATGCTTGGCTGCCCAACTGGGTGATGAATGTTGTGACTGTTGTTACCATGATTGCTGGCGCAATGCTCATCATGTGGATGGGCGAACTTATTACCCAGCGAGGCATTGGCAACGGGATGTCGCTTATCATCTTCGCCAACATCTTAAGTGGCCTGCCCTCGGCCATTATCGAGTCGGTTGTGGCCTCTTCGGACGGATTGGTTATTACTCTGTTAGTACTCTTGGTGGTGTGCTTGGCCATTCCCTTCATTACCTTTATCGAGCGTGGCCAGCGACGCATCCCCATACAGTTTGCGAAGCGTGTGGTAGGTCGGCGTGTAATGGGTGGGCAGTCAACCTATTTGCCCATTAAGGTGAACACTGCGGGCGTTGTACCAATCATCTTTGCTAGTTCCATTTTGTATTTGCCCGCACAAATTGCTGTCTTCTTCTCGGATGTCGACTGGATTAACACTGTAGCTAATGCCGTGTCGTCTGGATGGCTTAACTGGATCCTTACCTGTGTACTCATAGTGGCCTTCTCCTACTTTTATGCTGCGATGGTGTTTGATCCTAAGCAAACAGCTGATATGCTGCGCAAACAAGGGGGTTTTGTTCCTGGCGTGC
>CAYTTI010000177.1:0-2177 GCA_964440675.1 uncultured Coriobacteriaceae bacterium | reverse complement strand
AAGTTCATCGTTGTTGTCTCTCTCAGCCACAATGTAGTTTATTTTCGGGGTGAACACACTCGACATCGTTGTGGATAGAGCGGTGAAGCCCGAGCGAATCGTTACAGAGGTCGAAAAAACAGCGACAGCCGAAGCGCTCACTAATGCACCGAGTAGAACGTTGGGCACATTCTGGTTAATGAGATCGCATATTTGATTGACGAAGATCCAGCTGCTAAACACCGCAATGGAGCGAAAAAGGGCTACGTCGAATTCGCGCACATTGAATCGCATCTTAAGTCTGCCTATGCAGAAACGCGCGTTAAGACCAAGCAGTACGAGATTGACCATAAGCTGGGCAATAGCAACACCCACCACGCCAAATCCTAGACGCAGCAGCCCATAGGCACAAAAAGGTGTTATCAGCGTTGTGATAAGCTGCCTTGTCTGTTGGAAGTGAAACTCCTCGTGAGCAAGAACGTAGGCATCGAACACTGAGTTGAAAAGCGTTGTGGCAATGGTGGCTGCCATAATAGACATGACAATTTGAGCGAGCTCCACCTCATCAGCCGTAAAGCTCGACGAGAAGATCGTACCCGCACTTGCCGCGAATGCGAGTCCAAGCAATAACGCAACAATGCTTACTACGGTGTAGAGTACAAGATAAACCCCGTTAAGCCGCCGAATATCCTCCTCGCATGTCTTCCTTTGCGCGTAGAAGCGGACGTAGGCCTGCGAAAAACCAAACGAAAGTATCGAGAGCGAGTATACGAACGAGTAGCCCGTTTGATATACGCCATAGTCCGCCTGGCTTACGAAGGACAGCAGCATCGACGTATAAACGAGGTTCACGAGGTATTTGACAAGCATGTTGATGTAGCCAAGAACAACCCCGGCGCGGCGTTGACTAGGCATTCAGACAACTCCCTAGATACTCCATGAATCTATTACGCTCGCGCTCAATCGCTTCGGAAACGCCCTCGTATTCTCCCGCTCGAGAAAAATCAAAATCAGGTGAACCGTAAACCTTGTGCTCTATACCAAGTTTTTTCGAGAGAGTCTCGAGGCGTCCAAACATATTCGACCCTCCACAACGGCGCACAATGGTCAAAGGTCGTTGAAAGAGGGATGCAAAGATAGATCCATGGAAGGAATCTGTCACCACCCACGATGCATTATCAATAAGCGAAATAAACTCTGCAGGTCCAGCAGGAATTTCACCTGTTTTCTCATCAGAAGACAAAGACACAATCGGGAGCTCCCCCTGCTTACTGGCAACTTCAAGAGCTCTATCAGCCTCCGTGGAAGCACTGCCCAACATATACGCAAATACATAGTCTCCTTTTGGAGTGAGACGGTTGCTTGAAATCGAACGCCACTGTGAAACAGGAAGTGCCATCGTTGGATCGCAGATAACAACCGCATCTCGACCCGAAACACGCTTGATGAGCTGCGCTCCCCACTCTTCTCTTATCGAGATGCGCGGATACCCCTTCATGTAGCGTGCCAACCTCTTCGTTTGGGCATTCGTCAGCGGGCGTTCAGTACCAAAGCTGGGAGCAAGGGCAATACGGCGAGCTGGTTCCACAAATTGTAAAAAGCGCCAATCTTCATCAAGCGGGGCTCGCCCTATATACCAAATCCAGTCACTTCCAGCCGAAAAATAGTCAATGTCACAAATATCTTCCGGGGTTACATCGTGGAGTGTTCTGAACTCCATCAGCTCATTAAAGCGGTCGAAAGAAGCTAGCCTATCCATGCTCATTGACTCTTCACGCGACGGCTTTACTTGACCAAGCAAACGACCAAGAGTCAACATCGCCTTCTGAGAGAAAGGAGGCTTTTTGTCTAGCATCAAAGAATAGGGCTTGTACCCGCAACTCTCATATATTCTTGAGGTGGCATAGTTTTGCAGTCTATTACCGTAGTTGGATCTGTCCTGCAGGGTTACAATGCCAATCGTTTTTGACACCCTTTTCGTCCCTTCTTCAATCCTAGACACAAGGTAATCCTTGTTATGTTGCTCTGCTAGCGTGTGCGCATCTAGGCTTACTGTTCATCATTGTTAATGTCTGTCTGCTAAGCCCGTTCGCGAAATACCGTATGACACAACACAAAAGCCACGGGTGTTGCAAGCACCGCAATACCTTTGTATGGGGCATCGCGAAATGCCTCGGAGAATTTGCCCGCTAGCATAC
>CAYTTI010000176.1:0-2182 GCA_964440675.1 uncultured Coriobacteriaceae bacterium | reverse complement strand
GCGGCAGCGGATATGCTCATGGGCTAAAGTATAGCTATACAGCACAAATGCAGGTATGGCGATGGGAGTTGTCATGCGAACGAAACGACCCAGGAAACAGCAGGGTGCTACTGCCTTTAGCCGTGTCATTCGTTTCGTCGTCGTCTTGGGAGTACTGTTTTCGGCGCATTCATTTATACGCACGTCGTCTACGACGACGTCTACCCGCGAGTATTTCATCACCAATGTTGATATTCAAGCTACGGTGGGAAGTGACGGTACGGTAAGCGTCATTGAAGATAGAACCTATGAGTTTGACGGCTCCTTTAATGGCGTGTACTGGGATCTGTCCCGCGATGGAGGTAACGGATATCCGCTCAATATTGAGGTGCTTGCGTGCTATGTGGACGATGGATCGGGCTACCAAGAGCTTGTCAACGATAGCTCGCGCGAGAACAACACCTATACCGTTGGGATCACGTATAACGATCAGGGAACGATTGTTACCAGAGCGACGCTTTTCTCTGCGCATGAGGATATGACGGTTAACTTCCGCATTTGCTATACCGTGGAAGGTCTGGTGAGTGCCTATGCCGACTGTGGCTCTCTGTACTGGAAGTTTGTATCGGATGGTTGGGACGTTCCCTCAAACAACGTAACCTGCCGTATCAACCTACCCATCGCTACTGGCGAGAGCATACAGGCTGGTGAAAATGTACTTATGTGGGGTCATGGTCCCCTCGACGGTACAGTCTATGCCGAAGATAATCTTATTGTGTGCAGTGTCCCACAGGTGGGCACGAGCGAATATGCTGAGATACGCCTCACATTTCCCGTGTCGTGGCTCACTGAAATGGAGCCTTCGAGCGAAGCTATGCTTACAACCATTCAAAGTGAGGAAGCTGAGTGGACGTCTCAGACGGAGCGCCAGCGAATACTGTCTCTCATTATCCAAGGAGCGCTTATAGTGCTTCCCGTTGCTTTAGGTACTGCACTGATTGTCAAGTTGGTGCGCGTGCGCAAGAAGTACAAGCAAACGCATACACCACACTTTGTGGGTGAGTATTTCCGTGATGTACCTACCAGCGATCACCCTGCTGTGTTGGGGGCGCTTTGGAACAGGGGGTCGACTTCAGTTGAAGATATCACCGCTGCGCTGATGCGCCTCAGCGACATGCATGCCATTATTCTGCAGCGTATTACTAACGGTAAAGGGGAAGAGGACTTCCAACTTACGTATAACCGAGCAATTGAGCTTTCCGATCCCATAGACAAGGCAACCATACGCTTTATGTTTGACCAGGTTGCCCCGCTTGCGCCACGGCGCTACAACGAGCAGCGACCGGGTGATGCGTACTCAGGTAACACGCATCCCGAAGGGCAAGGCTTTAGCGGGCTTCGGAGCTTCTTGTCGAATCTGAGGTTGGGTAATGCGCATCCTGCTAGGCAGAGCTTCAGTGTGGATACCCTAGTTTTTGGGGATCTCAAAACAATCGCCAAGAACCACAGTAAAAAGTATGCTGGCTTTATTGAGGGGTGGGAGCAGGAAATAGCTGCTCAAATACGTGAGCGGGGATTCTTTCAGGACAACACCGTTACAGGCAAGGGAGCTTTGAAAGTCTTGACCATTGTGAGCGGCTTTGTCGGGGTGGCAGGGATTGTTCTGGGGGTCTATTTCAATGTGATCGTGGGCATTTGCCTGTGCGTTGCGCTGGTGGCTCTAAGTTTTGGTGTGTCTGCATATAGTGCGAAAGTGTTCTTCGATATTTCGCCTGAGGGTGTTGAAATTCGTGCGCAGCTTGCGGCGCTCAAGCGTTGGCTTGAAGAGTTTACCAAGCTCAACGAGGCGATACCGCAAGATGTGGCGCTGTGGGGTCGTTTGTTGGTGATGGCGGTAGTGCTGGGCGTTTCTGATGAAGTGGTAGAACAACTTAAGGTGGCGCTGCCCCAGATGTTGGACGAAAACACCATGTGTTACTCGTACTGGTGGGTTCATTCTTCTCATCATGGCGACCGCACTCCTTATAGCGTATTTCACGATTCGTACGCGCGTGCACAAACGGTATCGACCACAAGTACGAGTACGAGCAGCGGCGGCGGAGGCGGCTTTTCCTCCGGCGGAGGCGGCGGCGGAGGCGGCGGCGGAGGCGGCGGTGCCTTCTAGGTGGTGTGCCGAGCATGGCACGTTTTCTCATGGGTGATG
>CAYTTI010000175.1:0-2190 GCA_964440675.1 uncultured Coriobacteriaceae bacterium | reverse complement strand
GCCCGGCCATTGTAGCGCAGCAGACGTGCCGACTACAGCCATTCTCAATTCCAGGTATACGGAGGTTTTCAAAAGCTCATGGCTGGCTCGTTTTAGACCCGAACCGTTATTGGGCCTTGGCAAGCACTCCGTCACCTGTCAAAGAGGCATTCTGGCAAGACGCGCTGCCCCCGCAAAAGACGATGACGGGGGCAGCGCGAAGTGAATGGTATGTCATCCTCGATCAGACGGTGATCTTCTCACCTTTCGCAAGGGCTTCTCCCAAAACTCGGCCAAACGTGATGGCACGACCGTGGCTAATACCGGGAGTGAGCAACGGATAGTCATCGGCAAAAAAGTTCCCGCATGTGTTACCCGCTGCATACAGTCCTTCAATCGGATAATCGTCCTCATCGCAAACCTGCAATTGATCATTACAATTTAGGCCGAATGGAACCGTCAGAGGAATCGCAGGCACGCTGCTCGCATAAAATGGCGAATCCTTAATGCTCGAGCTCATCCATACATCGTCCTTGAGAAAGTCTTCATCATGCCCAGCATCGCAAAGCTCGTTATAGCGATCGATGGTGGCAAGAAACGTATCTACATCCTCAATACCGATCTGGGAAGCAAGGTCTTCAAGTGTATCAGCGCGAAACATTGTGCCAGCTTCAATCTCGCTTTCCATGCTATCCTCGGTCGTATCCGTGAGAACACTGCCCCAATTGCTACTGCCTTCTCCCATCATAGCCTCAATGTTTTCACGATAATTGGCATCGAAGATCGACCATGCTTTACCGCCGGGCTGCACTAAACGCGCATTAGATGTAGACACCTCGTTCGGTGTCTCATTGGTAAACCTCTTACCGTTTCGGTTAACCATGAGCCATCCAATATCTTTCTGGCTAAGAACCTGGCCACCAACCGCATGGATCATAGGACCGGCTGGGCCTCGCTGCACTGCCGCACCAGCCCAGATTGCCATTTTATGACCAGTACCATCATTAGCACCAACGGGAGTGTAGGCAACGGAATCCGCACGAAGGGTTATCGGAGCCCATGCGCGCAACATTTCTTCATTCCCACTGATATCGCCTGTGCAAAGCACAACAGCAGTACTGGCGTTGTATTGGATATAAGATCCATCCTCCGCCTGAGCTATGACACCTGTCACTCTTCCCGAATCGTCTTGAACCAACTGTTGCGCAAGCGTGTTGTAAACGAACTCAGCACCATTTTCCTCTGCTTGCTTAATAAGGGCATCCCCCACAAGATTGTTGGCCCAGCGACCATCTTCCAGATACATGGACGCGACTTCGGTACCCTCGGGAGTCCACGAATGCGCTGTCGGATACTGGCGGTAGAATAATTCGGCATCTTCCAAATCGCCACGAGTTCCCGTTCCCTGAACTACTTTGCAGCCGTTTTCTTCCATCAGATCAATAAGATCGTCAAAGACCGAACCGGACTTATACAGCCAAATCTTAAAAAGGTTCTGGTCGATTTGCATGGCATTCCATTGAGCAGAATATTTCAGGAGTTCTGCCGGATCGATCTCTATACCTTCTTGGGCTTGGAATTTCGTTCCCACGGCACCATTATCGGCTCCACGAACTTGATAACTTTCGGTGCGCTCTAGCACAATTACCTGTGCCCCGTTAAAGGCAGCGGCCGAAGCGGTGTTAATGCCCGCCATACCAGCCCCCACGACGACAATTTCTGAGTCAACGGTCTGAGCAATATCAGTGATGGGATCCGGTTTCGTTTCCCAGGACCACTTTCCCTGAGAATCCGCAGAAGAATTATCACCACCATCTGCGTCCGTACTGTCAGAAGGGCTACATCCTGCAAGCCCTAATCCGGCTGTTGTGATGCCAGCAACTCCAACACCTGCGAGAAATTCGCGACGGCTGACATCAGAGATTTTCTTTCCCATTGCTACCCTCTCCTTAACACAACCTTTTCTTCAACATCGGGAATTCGTCCGTCAAGCGGATGGCGGAAACCCGATACGTGTCAGTGTATAGGAGCTTGAAATAGCTCAGTACCCCCAAAGTGGGGCAATCTTTCATACGCACGATCTTACGGATCGATGGGAACAGCGCCCCCGTAATCCAAGATGCGAACGGTGCCAACAGTACGAACTGACCAAAATAACTACCTAAGCCCGTATTTGCGCCTCACGCGTTCGAGCTTGCGACGCCAAGGGGC
>CAYTTI010000174.1:0-2234 GCA_964440675.1 uncultured Coriobacteriaceae bacterium | reverse complement strand
CCAGAACTCCTTGCCACACTTGTAAGCCTAAAACTCCTTGCCACACTTCTTGCAGACGCGCATCTTCTTACCGTCTGCATCTGTGGCATGCCCCACGCGTGTTGCCTTGTCGCACGACGGACACACGAGGGCAACATTTGACACATCAATTGCAGCTTCCTGAGTTATGATGCCGCCTTCTGTACGTATGGCATTTGGACGCACTGCCTTGCGCACAAGCGCCACATCGCGTACAACAACTTTGCCCTCACGGGGGAAGGCTCGAATAACCTCGCCACGAGTCCCTCTGTCCTTGCCAGCGAGCACCTCAACGGTATCGCCCTTTCTCACGGACATCTTAGCCATGTGCTGCTCCCCCTCTAAATGGTCTCGGGCGCAAGCGAGACAATCCTCATATACTTGCGGTCACGCAACTCGCGAGCAACCGGCCCAAAGATACGTGTTCCAATTGGCATGCCGTCCTTATCGATCAAAACACAGGCATTTTGATCGAAACGGATGTAACTTCCGTCCTTACGACGGGTCTCCTTTACGGTGCGTACAATTACACAGCGTACAATCTCGCCCTTTTTAACGTTTCCACCAGGAGTCGCCTCCTGTACAGCACCAATTATCACGTCGGCAATGCCAGCGTAACGACGTTTCGAGCCGCCAAGAACCTTTATGCACTTAACTCGTCGTGCGCCGGAGTTGTCAGCGACGTTGAGCATGCTTTCCATTTGAATCATTGTTACTTCGCCTTCTCAACAATCTCCACCACGCGCCAACGCTTTGTCTTGGAAATGGGGCGGGTTTCCATAACGGTAACAATATCACCCAATCCAGCAATGCTGTTCTCATCGTGGCAGTGCAGCTTCTTTGAAACGGTCATCATCTTGCTGTACTTAGGATGGCGCTTACGGGAATCAAACCTCACCGTGCAGGTTTTCTCGCCAGAAAGCGAGATAACCACACCGGTTCGCACCTTCCTGCGATTCCTTGTCTTAGTTTCATCCATAGTGTTAGTTTCAGCCATACTTAACGCTCCTGTTGCTCCTGTTAATCGTTGGCCGCTACGCGCTCGGCGTTGGCTGCAGCACGCTCGGCAGCAATCTCGCGCGCACGTATCTCAGTTTGTATCCGTGCAATATCACGTTTAACCGTCTTCACACGAGCGGTGTTATCAAGCTGGCTCGTTGCCATCTGAAAACGCAGGTTGAAGAGTTCGGCACGACCTTCATTAAGCTTTGTGGCGAGCTCCTCATCGGAGAGCTCTCTAATTTCGTTAGCCTTCATAGTTACTTGCCCTCCCCGTCCGCATCGGCGCGGGAAACGATCTTCGTTTTGATGGGCAGCTTGTGCTGAGCGAGACGCAAAGCCTCGCGAGCAACCGCCTCATCAACATCGGCAATCTCGAACATCACCCTGCCGGGCTTCACAACAGCTACCCATTCCTCGGGGTTACCCTTACCCTTGCCCATGCGAGTTTCAGCTGGTTTCTTCGAGATGGGTTTATCAGGATAGATGGTTATCCACACTTTTCCGCCACGGCGCATACAGCGCGTCATAGCAACACGAGCAGCCTCAATTTGACGGTTGGTTATCCAGTGGCGCTCTTCCGCTCTGAGTCCCCACTGCCCCAGTTGCAGTTCAGTGTGCCCTTTAGCCTGACCCTTCATGGAGCCGCGCTGAACCTTACGGTGTTGAATACGCTTAGGTGCAAGCATTGTTACCTGGCCCTCCTATCGTTGCGACGACGCGGACGCGAAGAGCCTTCGAGTGCAGGATTGGGTGCTGGCTGGCCAGGGAGCTTCTCGCCTAGGTAAATCCAAACCTTGACTCCACAGGTACCCATAGTGGTATGCGCCGTTGCTTTACCATAGTCGATACGAGCACGAAGAGTGTGCAAGGGTACCCGACCATCACGGTACCACTCACGCCTGCCCATCTCAGCGCCTCCCAATCGACCAGAGCACTGAATACGAATACCTTTAGCTCCGGCCTTGGATGAGACCTGCACCGCGCGACGCATGGCACGACGGAAGGCAATGCGCTGCTCGAGTTGGTCGGCAATGGACTGCGCTACGAGATTGGCATCCAGCTCGGGGCGCTTAATCTCGATAACATCCACATTTACCTGTCCCTTGGGCACGCCCACAATCTTTTCGAGCTCACTGCGCAAGGCATCAATCTCGGCACCTTTCTTACCGATAACAATGCCGGGTCGCGCCGAATAAATGGTGATCTTAACCTTA
>CAYTTI010000173.1:0-2238 GCA_964440675.1 uncultured Coriobacteriaceae bacterium | reverse complement strand
GCCTACACGATTTCCAATCGTGCTCCTTCAGCCGCTCGGACAACTCTCCGTACCATGTGCAACAGCGGTGCAACGGAACTGTAGTGTATCACTTCTTACCCTAAAGTTTCATCTTGTACCGATATCGTTATGCAATTATGGCCGCCAAGTTTCTCGAAAATTTCTCGAAGTAACCCAACAATCCCTGCAAGACAACCACCGCAAAGTAGTGATTTCATCGCTTCTGCAGCTACTACAGCCCGAGAACCTGCTCAATGCGTGTGGTGACGCCTGTAAGGTTGAGGCCTACTACGTACTGACGCAGCGGACGCTTAATGTGCTCTACCACAAAGCGCTGACCGTTGATGTCCTGTGCGGCGAGGTTGTGGTACAGCTTATCAATCTGGGCTGTGACCTCGGGATCATTAAAGACGTAGTGACCCGAGATGTCCAAGATCTGCAAGGACAGCTCCTTATTGCCCAAGATGTCCTCAACTTGAAGGTTTACGTCATCACCGGTCATCCACTTGCGCCAGCGCTCGGTCTTAATTGCCTTGATGAGAAGGACTTCACGCAGGCGAGATGGATTCGAGCATAAGCCGTTATCAACAAGCAACTGCTCGACATCGCACAGCTTGAGGTATGCACGGGTTTCTTCGGTGCCGTACTGCGGGGCAACGTTGGATGCGGTTACGTGTGCAGGAATGTGTTCGAGCAAGGTAACGTCGTCGAGATAGTCGGCGTTATGCTCCTTGAGACCCACACCGTAACGCTTGGCCATATCGGCAAGCTCGCGGGCATTTTTGTAGTCGTAGTGTCCAACCTGCTCAGTAAGGCGTGTAAGCGTGCCCGTCTGGCCAACGATGAAGGTCGGCATGGGACAGCCACGCTTTTCAAGTTCGGGCTTAAGCTGGGAGATGAACTCCTCATACTTCTCGGTAGAGGTCAAGCCACCGTTGGTCTCCTCAGTACCCACCTCGTAGGCGACCTCGGGAAGCCCGTGCTCGCGGCGATAGGTCTCAAGGTAGTCGATGAGCTCAACCGTGCGCCGCAACACCACATCAAGAGGTACCACCTTGCCAATCTGGTAGGGATCCTTGGTTGGATCGACCATAAGCAGATCAAATCCTGCCTCCATATCGGCAACAAAGGACTTGCGCGCAAGCTCCATTGCCTCATCTTCGGCAAGGTGCGCTCTGCGCTCCTCATCACGCTGCCAAGGACCTCCGTGATCGCGGCAGAGGTAGTAAGGACCCTTAAAGCCCACTGCGTCAGCAACCTTCTTAATATCGGCTGCAAAGCGTATCTGATCCCAGCCATTAACGTAACCAGCACCAAACTCATCCATGTCAACCTGATTGCGGGATGCAATAAACATGAGAGGGAAGTCCTCATCCTTTGCAAGTTCAAAAGACGCCTGCAACAGGTTGGACGACATGGGACCAATGCCGAGCATGGTGGCATGATCACCGCTGTCTTGAAGCTTAAGCATGCCTTGGACAGCCTGACGGATGGTGAGCGTGGACATAGTTACAAATCCTTTCTGACGACATGTAGTGCCGCCTTTCAGAATAGTATGTTTTATGTTTTATTACTCGCTGAGCTTCGGTTTCATAACGATGAAAATCGCCGAACCCACAAGAGCACCAATGATGTCTAGGCGATGTGGCGCTTCTTATAAAGGCGAACACTCACCAGCTGGCTGTGGCTCAGCCCAGCAGAAATCCTCCTGAGTACCAACTCCGCTGTAGCGGACGTAGCAAGAATACGCGGTTGTACAGCCACGCTCTGCAAACTCAATGATGAGAGCCTGTTGGTATACACCAGCTGCATCGGCTATATCACCGTCGAAGAGCAGAGCATAACGTACAATTTCCCTATTTTGTTGTATCCAAGAACGGGCAGCCTGCAGACATGCACTGTAGGCATCATCTTCAAATGCACGTATATCGCGCGTAGTCGCGGTGTCATACCCCACAAGCACGGGCACCGCAACGCCTGCAGCAAGCGCATCGAGCGCTTGAGCTATCAAATCACAGGACAGCTCATCGAGCTCTGGAGAAATAGACTGGGACACGTGCCGACCTCTTACAAATAAAGGTGCTTCCTAAAGTCCTAAAGATGCTTCCTCTTACAAACAAAGGGGCTTATTGCTCGACTGTAAAAGATTACTGCAAAAGATTACGCAAGACACAAAACCTCAGTAGATCACTTCCATACAAGCCTGGTGGAGATGATGGGGCTCGAACCCACGACCTC
>CAYTTI010000172.1:0-2245 GCA_964440675.1 uncultured Coriobacteriaceae bacterium | reverse complement strand
CGAGCTTTCCATCCTCGTGCATGATAACCTGCAGGATATTTGAATCATAAGGAGCGTAAACTTCATCGATAGTGAAGGGGCTAAAGGTCTCGACAACCACCACGCCCCGATCCAGCTTGCCGGCATCCATTACGTCCTGAGCAATTTCGGCATGAAAGGCACGATAGAGGTTGCCGCCGCCGAAGTGAACCCAACACGGCTGTTTAAGACCTGCAGCACGTACCGCATCAACATCAAAGGAGGGCAAGCGTACCCCCATCTGCTCGAGCTTGTCGGTGGATTGCTGCCATTTTTTCAAGGAAACCATAGGCACTACTCCCATCACTTGGTATATGGCCCATCATTCAGCACGCGGCTCATCATTCGACGCGCGACCTATTGTTCGGCATGCGGCTTATTATGTGGCGTGCAACGTCCGCGATAGCTTGCTTACTTGCCTGCTTACTCGCGTGTAACTAATATATCAGATTGTTTTTCTTGGGATGGGGCCTCTGCATTATCTGGTCTTTTTCATCTACGAACGGTCGAAAAACGGGGCTGAATAGCACCATTTTACAATCTGATATGTTAGATTTGTCATAGCGACTGCCCTGCCGGATGTGGTGAGCCTTGCACCCGCCCACAAAAAGCCCCGAGCGGATCGGATAAATTTATAACAAAACCGAGTTCACGATAAAACTCTGCTGCTAAAATGAATCGGCCTCGTACTGCAATCCTTCTAGGCCAGTCGGGCATACTATGAGCGTTCTTGTCTAGGAGCAGATACATGGCCGAGCTGACCACAAACGCGAACACGACCACAAACACGAACCAAGCGCTTGCCTACGCCCAGATTCGCCGCGACATCATCTACTGCGATCTTGCACCAGGTCAGAAACTCTCAGTACGCACGCTTGAGAAGCGCCTGGGGCTGGGTCGCACGCCAATTCGTGAATCGCTCGTGCGTCTGTCTGAGCAAGGGCTGGTCTACACTGTCCCACAGAGCGGCACCTATGTCTCACGTATCAACCTCCATTTAGCCGAGAATTCTCGCTTCGTGCGCGAGCATCTCGAACGCAGCGTTGCCATCGAATGCTGCGCGCACTTAACCGACGAGGGGCGCGAGACCCTGCAACGCATCATCAAGCTGCAGGAGGATGCGGTCAAGCGCCACGATTCGCGCAAGTTCTTTGAATACGATAACAGCTTTCACGAAACGCTCTTCATGATCGCCGGACGCCACATCGTTTGGAAGATGATTGAGACCCACAACACACATCTTGAGCGCTTCCGCTGGCTGCGCACGCAGGTAACTGAACTCGATTGGAAAAGCCTTGTCGATCAACACAAGCACATGTTCGCAGCAATCACGGCAGGCAATACCGATGAGACTGGTTTTCTTTCGAGCGCTCACCTACACCTTATGATTTTTGAGCAACACGCCGTCGTAAGCGCATTTCCTCACTACTTTGACGATACCAGCGAGATAGCGCACGTTGGATGTCAGTGAGACGACACGTATTGGATGTCAGTGAGATGGCACGCATTGAGTAGCAAGCATTTCACGTGCCTGGTTGAGCGGTAAGCTTGGTATGCGACTGAGCAGCGAGCATCTCACGTGCGTGATTGAGCGCGACAGATGACGCATCGCCCGAGAGCATGCGAGCAATCTCGATAACTCGCTTCTCTCCTTGTACCTGGTCGATAACAGTTTCGGGAAGAGCCGCTTCGCTGCGGCGTACAACGTAGTGACAATCGGCCATAACGGCAACCTGTGCGAGATGCGTCACGACTATCACCTGGTGCGATTTCGCTAAATCGGCCAATACACTGGCAAGCGCCACCGCAGTTGCACCGCCAACACCTGCGTCTACCTCATCGAAAACCAAGGTATCCACATCGTCTGCAGCGCCTAACACCACCTTACATGCAAGCATGACGCGACTCATTTCGCCACCAGAGGCAATACGGCGTAAGGGACGTGCAGCGATATCTGAACCGGGACGGTATAGGAGTTCCACCGAGCTGGGACCAGATATACTCCACGATGCGCGCGGTAGTCGCGCAAAGGCAAGCTCCACTTGCGCAGAACCCATCTCGAGCCGTGCCATCTGGGCGCTAATCGCTGACGTGAGCGCGGGTGCCGCTTGTTGGCGCAGCCCGTCCAGCTCATCCGCACGCATAAGGAGCTCAGCTTCTGCCTCATCAAGCCTACGTTGTGCTGCCTGCAAGAGTTCGTCACTGTTGTCAGCTGCGCTCAGAATCT
>CAYTTI010000171.1:0-2258 GCA_964440675.1 uncultured Coriobacteriaceae bacterium | reverse complement strand
TGCAAAACGGCCCCGGAGCTGCAGGAAATGCCATTATTCACATGCTGTTGGAGGCAGGTGCAACTTGTATTACCACCTGTGACGAGTTTGGTGTGCTTTACCCTGGGCGAGACAATATGGATGCCTACAAGCAAGAACTCGCTGGGCTCACGAACCCACATGGGATGCAAGGCTCCCTTGCCGATGTTATTGCTGACGCTGATGTGTTTATTGGCACCTCACGCGCCCGCGTGCTCACCCAGGACATGGTGCGATCCATGAATAAGGATGCCGTCGTATTCGCCATGGCAAATCCTGTGCCTGAAATCAGCTATGCCGAAGCAGTCGATGCGGGGGCGGCTGTTGTGGGAACAGGACGCTCGGATACCCCCAACCAAATTAACAACTTGCTGTGTTTCCCGGGGTTGTTTAAGGGAGCACTTGCTGTGCGCGCGCAAAATATCACGCCAGAGATGAAGGTCGCTGCAGCTCGGGCTATCTCTTCGCTTGTATCAGACAGAGAACTTGCGCCCGACTACGTTATCCCCAGTGCACTTGACCCTCGCGTCGCGCCTGCAGTGGCACGCGCCGTAGCACAGGCTGCGTGCGATGCAGGTGTTGCACGATTCCCCGAGGGAATGGCCAGCCTTACCAGCGCGGACCCTGCAAGTGGGGACATATGCTAGCTCGCATACGAACAATCTCTGCAGAAGATATTACGGCTGCTGTACGCGAGCTGTGCATTACGGCATGTTGCACGCTGCCCTGCGATGTTGAACAGAAGTTGCAGCAGGCCTATGAGAATGAAAGCTGGCCTGTGGCGCATGATGTGCTTGGCACCATTCTCGAAAATGTAGACATTGCCAAGCGCGACATGGTTCCTTTGTGTCAAGACACCGGTCTTGCCTGCGTATTTGTAGAGCTTGGCCAGGATGTACATATAGATGGAGATCTGCGAGAAGCAATAAATGAGGGCGTGAGGCAGGGCTACACCGAAGGCTACCTGCGCAAATCTGTTGTGGGTGATCCTTTGGAGCGCACTAACACACAGGACAACACCCCTGCGCTTATCACCTTTAATGTTGTGCCAGGTAATCAACTAAAAATTGTCCTCGCTCCTAAAGGTGCTGGAAGCGAAAACATGGGCAAGCTCGCTATGTTGACACCTGCTGTAGGACGTGAAGGGGTAATTGATGCCGTGCTCGATGCTGTGCGCGCAGCTGGCCCCAATGCCTGTCCTCCGTTGGTGGTAGGCGTAGGCATTGGTGGGAACTCGGATCACGTACTATCTGTTGCTAAGCGAGCCTTGCTGCATCCTTTGGGCTCTCGCCACAACAATCCTTTGTATGCCGAGCTGGAAGAAGAACTGCTCGCACGCATCAACGAGTTGGGGTGTGGGCCGCAGGGCTTGGGAGGTGCAACGACGGCGCTCGACGTGCATGTAGAAGTACTTCCTACGCATATTGCCTGCCTGCCTGTTGCTGTTGCTTTGAACTGTCATGTTGCCCGTCATGCGGAGGTGGTGTTGTGAGTACTGGTGGGGTTCACGGTGGCGCAGGCAACATGACAGGAGCTCACGGTGACGCGGGCAACACGGCAAGTGCTCAGCGCGAGCCCATTGTGCTGCAAGGACCTCTCAACAAAGACGACGTCTCCCGCCTCCGCGCAGGTGATGTCATACGTTTTTCTGGCACGGTATATACCGCGCGCGATGCTGCCCATAAGCGCATGTGTGAGACGCTGGACAAGGGCAAGGCGCTGCCCATCGATATCTGCGGTGCTGTTGTGTACTATGCAGGACCCGCTCCTGCCCCACCGGGCAAACCCACAGGACCAGTTGGCCCCACATCGAGCTACCGGATGGATGCATACACGCCACAGCTGCTCGACTGCGGCATGCTTGGCATGATTGGCAAAGGTCGGCGCTCACAAAAGGTACGTGATGCGATCGTTCGCAACCATGCTGTGTATTTTGCTGCGATAGGCGGGGCGGCAGCACTCATCGGGCGCTGTGTGCGTTCGGCTCAAGTTGTTGCCTACGACGACTTAGGTACTGAGGCCATTCGACGACTCGAAGTAGTTGATATGCCGCTTACGGTGGCGATCGATGCCTTTGGAGCTGATTTGTACGACCTCGGCCCCGAGCAGTACCTTCGCAGCGCAGCACGTCGTAGCAACCCACCGCGCGAGTAACATCAATGCTGCACGGCAACGCTCTGCGCGGTGACATAAGCCCTGCATAACAGTGTCCGTGAGAAGCACTCCAGCTAACGACGTCC
>CAYTTI010000170.1:0-2276 GCA_964440675.1 uncultured Coriobacteriaceae bacterium | reverse complement strand
TATGGCCTGCGTTGCCGCCCCCTTGCCCAGGTTATCTATCGCGCAGGAAACGATGGCCATACATCGTCGCTCATCAAAGGCGAGGCCAATGTGTGCATACGCAGAGCGCGCAACCGACTGTGTTTTTGGCATATCTCCCGGTTTGAGCACGTGCACAAGCGGATCGTTTGCATAGTAGTGGGCGTATATGTCATATAGCTCACGGGCGGTGCGCTGCGTGCCCATTGGTGCATTATGCTGCGTGCCCATCGGTGTTGCCTGTGCGGTAGCACTACACCGTGTGCCCATCGGTGTGGCAAGCTGCGCGTTCACCGGCATATACACCGTGGCTAACAAACCACGTGTGAGCGGAGCAAGGTGAGGCGTAAACACTACACCTATCTCTTTGTGTGCCACCTGGCTGAGCACTTGCTCAATTTCTGGGGTGTGACGATGCGTGGCCACTCCGTAGGCTTCGCAAGACTCATTCACTGCGCAAAAAACATTACGCGCAGATGGCGTTTTACCTGCGCCAGAGATGCCGGAAATACAGCTCGAAACAAGAGTGGAACCTTCAAGCAAACCGTGATCTATAAGAGGGACGGCGGCAAGTGTAGTCGCCGTTGGATAACAGCCGGGCGCAGCTATTAAGGTAGCTGTTCCTTGTACAAAGCTGTCCGCAAGTTCAAGTAGCTCTTGTTTGTTGACTTCAGGCAGGCCATATACTGCTTGCTTTAACAACTGCGGGCTGGTGTGGGCGGTGCCGTACCATGCTTCATAGACCTTTGGATCCTTGATGCGATAGTCTGCCGACAGGTCAATCACGTGTACACCACGAGCCAAGAGCTGAGGGGTAAGCTCGAGCGATGCGGTATGCGGTACCGCTAAAAAGGCAATATCTGCCCGCTGTGCAATGAGTTCAGGATCTGGTTGTGACAGCACCGTATCGCACGCGCCTATGAGTGCGGGGTAGATCTGTGCGAGTGGCGTACCTGCATGATGCCGATCACAGACCATAGTGAGCTCGAAGTACGGATGTCCGAGAACACACCGGACGACTTCTGCTCCTGCATATCCTGTTGCTCCTACAACGCACACAGGCTTAGGCACTGCCTTACTCATCCTTACATCTCCCCGCCGGCATCATCAAGTATCAAATACGACCTTGAGCATCATAGCCACCGTCACCGTACCGCAATCATGCGATGACCATAATGATTGAATTCTCCATGTTTATCGCAAGATAATGCATATTCTTTAACAAAGATTCAAAATTATTATGTATTACGGTCGCGCCCTGCTGTCTCTTCGCGCCATGCCTCCCATCCCCTGGGGCTCGGCTGATAAAAACAGCCTTTCTCTAGACCTCCTGGTAAGTACTGCTGTTCAACCCAACCAGCGGGATAGTCGTGCGGATAGCGATAGAGCCCGTAGCTGTCTGAGCCAGGACGATGACGATCGCGCAGGTGGTTTGGCACCTCTCGGCGTGGACCTGAGCGAACTTCTTTAAGCGCGGCGTCTATACCTACCACAGCCGCATTGGATTTAGGCGCAAGCGCAAGGTAGGTTGCAGCCTGTGCGAGGTTAATGCGACACTCCGGCATCCCAATAACTTCGACCGCACGAAATGCGGCCTCCGCCACTAGGAGCGCCTGAGGATCGGCATTACCGATATCTTCGGAAGCGCAAATAAGAATGCGTCGTGCAATAAACTTGGGATCCTCTCCTGCATCCAACATGCGTGCTAACCAATACAAAACTGCATCGGGATCACTTCCGCGCATCGACTTGATGAAGGCAGAAATGATGTCGTAGTGCATGTCGCCTGACTTGTCGTAAGCAAGTCCACGCCTGGGATTGGCCTCTTCCACCAACGCGCGCGTGATAGTCGTTGTGCGCGTGTCCTTGCCTGTTGAACCGGCGTCCTCACGCGCTGCTTTCGCCTCCTTGCATGTTGTGCGCGCGTCCTCACAGGATTCGTCTGTGGCAAGCTGGGCAGCAAGCTCCAAGGTGGTCAGCGCCGCGCGTGCATCACCACCTGCAAGGGTAACTATGGCATCGAGGGCACCTTCGGCGAGCGTGAAGGCATCGGCAAGCCCACGCTCTGCGTGCAGCGCACGCATGACAACACATGCGATATCACTATCGGAAAGCGCGGTAAGCTCGACCACACGTGAGCGTGAAAGTAAGGCCGAATTCACCTCGAAATAGGGATTTTCCGTCGTGGCACCCACCAAGACAACGATGCGATCTTCCACCGCATGCAACAAGGCGCCCGGCGCGCTACGGCTCAAGCC
>CAYTTI010000169.1:0-2295 GCA_964440675.1 uncultured Coriobacteriaceae bacterium | reverse complement strand
CCCATTCCCGTTGTGTATTCTCGTCGTATTGAGTGAGCAAAGCATGCGGGCATGGCGGTTATGGATATGCTGCGCAAAAACATTCGCCCGCGCGACATTCTTAGTGAAGCGGCATTTCACAATGCTTTGACGGTTGATATGGCACTGGGCTGTTCTACCAATACCATGCTGCACCTGCCTGCCATTGCCCATGAGTGCGGCATCGATCTAAACTTGGATATCGCCAACGAGATATCCGAACGCACTCCTAACCTGTGTCACTTGGCACCTGCAGGCAGTACCTATATGGAAGACTTAGATGAGGCAGGAGGCGTGTATGCCGTCATGCATGAGCTGGCACGCAAGGATTTGCTCAATCTTGACTGTATGACGGTGACAGGTAAAACGGTGCGTGAAAACATCGCAGGTTGTACGGTGTTAGATCATGACATCGTTCGATCTGTGGATGACCCCTATTCCGAAACAGGGGGCATTGCCGTGCTGCGCGGCAACCTAGCACCCGAAGGCTGTGTGGTTAAGCGCTCTGCAGTTGCTAAAGAGATGCTCGTACATGAGGGCCCTGCGCGCGTGTTTAACAGCGAAGAGGACGCTCAGATTGCTATTGATACCGGCCAGGTACACCCGGGCGATGTAGTTGTTATTCGCTACGAGGGTCCTAAGGGCGGGCCAGGCATGCGTGAAATGCTCAACCCCACGTCCTCTATTATGGGTAGGGGTTTGGGATCAAGTGTGGCGCTGATTACCGATGGGCGTTTTTCTGGTGCAACGCGTGGTGCATGCTTGGGACATGTGTCACCTGAGGCTGCATCGGGTGGACCCATTGCCTTGGTAGAAGAGGGTGACATCATCTCTATCGATATACCTCACTACACCGTTGAGTTAAAGGTGGACGACGCCGAGCTCGCACGACGCAGAGCAGCCTTTGAGCCTAAGCATAAGGAGCTGTCAGGGTACCTAAAGCGCTACGCTTCCTTAGTGTCGAGCGGTGCCACGGGAGCGGTGCTCAACTAAAACGGGAGCCGTGCTCAGCTGGGTGAGAACTGTGTTCAGCTGAAACGGGAACCCTGCTCAGCTGATACGTAAAGCAGGAAGGACAAAGATGGCCTTGGATTACCTGGTGCGTTTGGGGCGTGATCTCAGCACGCTTGCAGTATTTCGTGCCTTAAACTCAGATCCTGTTATAGGTGGTATGCAACAGCATCTCCTTGCCTGTGATGAAGGAGGCGATATGTCTGCCTATGTGCAGGCAGTAGGTGATCTGTATGCATCGGGTGCGCCATCTCTTGCCCGCTACATTTGTGATGCGGTACTTGAGGATGAGAATCCGTACTTATTGGCTCGGGCGGCGAACGACCTCATCACGCCGAGCCTAGAAGCCTCGCTCACACGAGAGCTTGCAGTGTTGCAGCGATTGGCTAACATGACGCCTGCGGACTTAGCAGGTGATGTATTGGGTGAGGGTGCGTTGTGGGATCCCGCATCTGTTCCTGGCTTTGAGGTAGAAGAGATACCTCTTGTAAACGCTTATCAGGAACGCATCGCCTCCATTGGCACACAAGGCTATGGCATATATGCTCGCTTCCACGCGTTTAAGTTGGATGAGTGCGCCCATATGGTGCCCGTTGCACATCCAGACCCTATTTGCTTGGATGACTTGGTGGACTATGAGCGCGAGCGCGGCATGATTATTGACAACACGAAGGCACTGCTACAAGGGATGCCTGCTGCCAATATGCTGCTTACCGGAGATGCCGGTACCGGTAAGAGCTCGAGCATTAAAGCGGTTGCCAATGAGTATGCCACCCAAGGCCTGCGTATCCTCGAAGTGCGTAAAGAGCAGCTCTTTGAGATTCCTGATCTTTTGGATACACTCAGCCGCAATCCTCTGAAATTCATTATCTTTATTGATGACCTGTCGTTTTCGACTAATGATGACAACTTCACCGCTTTGAAGGCGATCCTTGAGGGATCGGTTGCGGCTAAGTCGGATAATGTTGTTATCTATGCAACGAGTAACCGCCGTCACCTTGTGCGCGAGCGTATGACTGATCGCGAGGGAGACGACGTGCATCGCAATGATACGATGCAGGAGATTATTTCGCTGTCTGATCGATTTGGTTTGCGCATCTCGTTTTATAAACCTAACAAGCAAAGCTACTTGCATATTGTTCATAAACTTGCCGAGCAGGCAGGCATTGCGGTAGAACCTGAAATTCTGGATCTAGAGGCGGAGCGCTTTGCGACGCGGCGCGGAGGTCGTTCTGCACGAGGGGCACGGCAATTTGTAGACTCCTT
>CAYTTI010000168.1:0-2323 GCA_964440675.1 uncultured Coriobacteriaceae bacterium | reverse complement strand
TTTTGGGACAAGGTTGTGGCATCAAGCCCGAAACCGAGACAGTGTATGCACCAGTCGAAGGTGTTGTGAGTGTCACCATGCCGCATGTTGTGGGTTTGGTTTCCGATGATGGTGTCGAGCTACTCGTGCATGTGGGACTTGATACGGTCGAGATGAACGGCAAGGGATTTACCGGCTATGTTCAGCAGGGTGAGCAAGTTAAGGCGGGAGAGCCGCTCTTAAGTTTTAGCAAACAGGAAATTGCAGCGGCTGGTTACAAAGACATCATTGTGGTTGTTATAACTAACAGTTCAGATTATGACAGTGTTGACCTTATACCTGATCCAAACAGCTCAGTTTGCGCAGGTGATCAGCTCATTCGTGTGAAGTAGGAAAAAAGGTACTAACGGAAACCGAAAATTTGCGTATTTTATAGTGGAATTGTGAACGTAATGAGACTAGAATAGCCTTAACTTCGAGAGGTTGTTACTCCTTACGAGGCATCACTCACGGGTTGAAGGTGCGCTTGCTCGTCACATATCTCAATAGTGTACGAGCTGGACTGCTGAGGAGACTCGATTCCTTTGCAGTATGTGCACTGCGCAACGTTGATGAAGCAGCTCGGGGAGTTTTTTGTTAGTTACCAAGAAAATAAACAACAACGTTGCTCTTGCGAGAGATGCGGCGGGTAACGAGGTGGTCATTTTTGGTAAGGGTGTGGGTTTTCCCTCCACACCCTACGAACTCGACGATACCTCTCGGCTCCAGCGTATCTTTCGCTATATCGAAGGCGATGTTGCGGATAGTCTTGCGAACATCTCACCGGATATTATCGAAGTATCGCTTGAGTTTGTTGATTTTGCTGCGCACGAGCTCAACTGTACGCTTAGGCCCAACGTTTTTATTACCTTAGCTGACCACCTTCAATTTGCGATTGAGCGAGAAAAAGGTGGGATTACGTTTTCGCATCCGCTCGAGCATGAAATCACACTTGTATATGCGCGTGAATATGAAGTAGCAACGCGATGCCTTGCCATGCTGGCTGAACGCGGTTATAACCTTTCAAAGAACGAAGCCTGCTCCATCGCGTTGTATATTGCTAATGCTGAGGCCATAGGTAATACCTTTACCGATGACTTTAGAGGCACGATGCAGATTGTACGTGTTGTTGACGAAATCATAGCCATTGTAGAAGAGCAGCTCGCCACGACGATCAACCGTAGCACGTACAGTTTTTCTCGTTTTGTCATTCACATTCGCTACCTGGCTCGGCGTCTTATAGATGGCGATCCAATCGAGCCCCAGAACTTTTCCATGTATGAGCAACTTGCAGCTGATTTTCCGGAAGCGCACACCTGCGCCGAAGCTATTCGGCTGTATCTAAAACAAGAGTATGGCTGGGAATGTTCGGATGAGGAGGTTGTGTATCTCATGATGTATATCAATCGCCTGTTCTCAGGACTCTAGGAGCAGGTTAGTGGTATGAGCGGCTGGGCGGCGTGAGGCGTGCAGAGGAACCGCTCGGTGTGTTTCAGGTGCATGCGAATCAATTTGTGATACCTGTTCCATCTAATAGGGCCCGTTGGATGGAGACTCGTTTTAGGTAGTGAGACTCGTTTAGGTAGTACCAGTGCAAGACGGGGGTGCACCGCACCCCAAAGGCGGGAGGTTGAAATGGCATCAAGGTACGATGGTCTTGCAAGGATCATCATTCAAAATGTGGGAGGCAAGGGAAACATTATAAGCGTCAAGCACTGTGTGACGCGCCTTCGCTTCCAGCTGAGAGATAATTCCAAGGCAAATGTTGACGTATTAGAAAACACGGATGGCATTATTACGATTGCGCAGGCGGCCGGTCAATTCCAGGTTGTCATTGGTCCCGAGGTAGCAAATGTCTACGATGCCTTGCTGCAGGTGGGACACTTAGAAGGTGGGGGAGCGGTAGACGAAGAAGGCAATGCCATTGCCGAAGAGGAGCGGCCCAAAGGCATCCTGAACATCGCTATCGATCTCATTTCTGGCATTATCCAGCCTGCCCTGCCCTTGCTTTCTGCAGGCGGTATCATCCAGGGCTTGTTGGCGCTCTGCACCTTCTGCGGGATCATGAGTTCCACCGATGGTGCGTATAACGTGATCTACGCAATTGGACAAGGAGTTTTCTACTTCCTGCCTATTGCCCTAGGGTACAACTCTGCCAAGAAATTTGGTATCTCTGAATACACGGGCATGGCCTTAGGTATGGCACTGTGCTATCCCACCATGGTTGAATCCAATGCTTCCGCACTGGGATATGTCGGTGAAGTTTTGGGAACTGTTTTTGCGGGTACCCCCTTTGAGATGAGCT
>CAYTTI010000167.1:0-2369 GCA_964440675.1 uncultured Coriobacteriaceae bacterium | reverse complement strand
CGTGCGGGTTTGCTCCTTTTGAAGGCTATGGCAAAGACGCAAAATGCCTGCCCCAACCTCACGATGAAGTATGACCCAACAACAACGCCCGACGACTTTATGATTGCCTGTGTTGAAACGGCTATGAGCTGCGCCAATCCAGCCTTTGCAAATCACCCCTTACATAAAGATACCTATGAGGGCGACTACACCGTCGTGAGCTGCTACAACGTACTGCCCCTCGGCGGCGGTGCATATTGTCTTGACCGGCTCTTGTTGCCCGGCATGGCGCGTCTTGCTACCAGTGTTGATGACTTCCTCAACAACGTGTTGCCCACTGCTACAGGCGAGCTCTGCAACTACATGAACGAACGCATTCGCTTTGAGGTTGAAGAGTCTAACTTCTTCCAGTCGTCCTTCCTTGCTCAAGAAGGGCTCATTAGCCGCGAGCGCTTTACCGGCATGTTTGGTGTGGCTGGGATGAGCGAGTGTATTAAAGAGCTACTACACTTTGGTGATGACCGTGCCTACGGTACTGACGAAGAGGGCAATGCGCTTGCCCAAGAAATTTGCAAGCGCATACACGACCAGGTGATGGAGTTTCCCGCCATCTACAACGAGGTATCGCAGGGGCGCTTTACGTTGCATGCGCAGGCAGGCTTTGCCGACCAACAAGGCGTTACTCCAGGCGTGCGTATTAAAGTTGGCGATGAGCCCGAGGTGCTGTACGACCATATTCGCCAGGCGGCAGAAATGCACCAGTACTTTAACGCGGGTGTTTCGGACATTTTCCCTGTTGAGCCAACGGCAGGCAAAAACCCTGAGGCCATCCTCGATGTTATTAAGGGTGCCTTCTCCATTAACGACAAATACATTTCCTTCTATCCATCTGATGGCGACCTGGTGCGCATTACGGGCTTCCTCGTGAAGCGTTCGGAGATGGAAAAGTATGCACGTGGTGAGGCAGTTCTCGAGGATACCTCGCACGACGGTGAGGGTAACTGGCGCGCCAACGACCTTGCTGACCGTAAGGTGAGGCTGTAGGGCGGTTGCAAGTGCTTTCGTACCAGCAGGGCTACTTGGCCAACAAACGCGGGCACGCTTCGAGCGAGCCCGGACAACCTGCACTCACGGCATCTGCGCAGCCTGTCCCTACAGCATCTGCATCCATTAAGATGCAGGTGGACGCACCCATTGAGATGCAGGCATACGCACCTATTAACAAGGTGATTCCGTTCTCGCTGGTTGATGGACCTGGCGCGCGCGTTTCGGTGTTCGTGCAGGGCTGTAATATTCATTGCGCCTACTGTCATAACCCGGAAACTCAAAATCTGTGTTTATCCTGCGGCGATTGTGTGGCAGGCTGCCCTATTGGGGCGCTGAGTGTCGTGGACGGGCGTGTGTGCTGGGATAGCCAGGCTTGCGTTTCCTGCGATGCTTGCATCAAAACCTGCATGCGTTATGCGTCGCCGCGTGTTATGTGGCGCACGGCAGAAGACGTGTTTGAGCAGGTTGCGGGTTATCGACCTTTTATTCGAGGTGTCACCTGTTCAGGTGGTGAATGCATGCTCTATCCAGATTTTTTGGCCGAGCTGTTTGAGCGATGTCGCCAGGTGGGTTTAAGTTGCCTTATCGATTCCAACGGCACCATAGATTTTGTCGACCACGAAGGGCTATTAGAGCTTGCCGACGGTGTGATGCTCGATGTAAAGGCTTGGGATGATGAGTGGTTTGTACATCTTACGGGCACGGATGGTAAAACGGTGCGCAAAAACCTCGCGCTGCTTGCCGAGCGTGAGAAGCTTCAAGAAGTGCGTGTTATCGTAACTGAGGGATGGAACGACCCAGAAGCCGCTGTAGACGGCATTGTGCAAACACTCGGACAGCGAGTTTCTGCGACACACCTGCGTCTCATGAAGTTTCGTCCCTTTGGGGTAACAGGGTCGATGGCAAACTCCCCTTCTCCTTCTGATGAGCGTATGGACGCACTTGAGCGGCAGGCGTACGACGCTGGTTTCGGCACCGTTGTGGTGAGTTGATATGTGAGCGTCATTGCTTGTTTGATGTCAAAAATACAGATGGTTGCGGTCTCGAGGGAGGCTGAGCATGGCAACACACAACACCAAGCGTGAGCTCCTGTCACATCTCGATAAGCTCACGCGCGAGTTGACCGACTTCAACATCGGTGACTTCACCACAGCCAAAATCGCTCAGAGCGCTCTTATGAGTCGTAGTTTGGCGAGTCAGTACTTAAACGAACTTGTGCGCGAGCAAGAGGTAGTGAAAATTAATGCACGCCCGGTGCTTTTCTTTCACCGACGAGGCTTTGAGCGCTAATTCCTGGGTATTCAAGGTTATTCGTGGCTTTGCGGTTGCGCGTGAATACAAGA
>CAYTTI010000166.1:0-2378 GCA_964440675.1 uncultured Coriobacteriaceae bacterium | reverse complement strand
TGAATACCCCTTTGGTTGTGCTCCGCTCCATATGTGGCGTGAGAAATAGATACAAACTCCTGTGTCGGTCAGTGTGAACGTGCCAGCACAGTACATTCGTCATTGAATTCAAGATAGCTCCGCTATGCAGCGATCTCCTTGTCGACTTTATGTACAACGGCGTCTTCGTCCTTCTGTAAGCATTTTGCAATCGCGCAGTTGGTGACGACATTGGGGAAGGTACGCGCACCGGCCAAGATGCGGTCGACGCCAGACATGAGCGTAATGCCTTCGAGAGGAAGTCCAATGCAGCTGAGTGTGAGTGTGAGCATAACAAGTGATGCTGAAGGGATGCCCGCGAGGGACATTGTTGAGACGAGTGCCGTGAAAAGAATTAGTCCTTGCTGTGCAAGCGATAGCTCTACGCCCACAATCTGTGCAATGAAAATGGCAACCATGCCCTGATAGAGCGCGGATCCACTCTTGGATATATTTGTGCCGATTGACATTACAAACGAAGCAATTGATTCATTCACGCCAAGGTTCTCTTCGAGCTCCTTGATTGCGACGGGCATCGTTGCGGCAGAGCTGTCGGTTGCATACGCCATAATGATGGAATTCAATATAGCTTTGAAGAAATAAAAGGGGTTCATTTTGCAGGCAAGCGCGACAAAGGCACCCTGGATGACGATGAAATATACAGCGACCGCAATATGGAACCAGATGAGGAACTTGCCAAGTGGGATGAGAGCTTCAAGTCCATATTGGCCGATGATTTCCGCCATCATTCCAGCGACGCCAAAGGGAGCGAACTCCATAACGACGCCAACCATGCGGCTCATGACCTCAGATGCTGAAGTGAAGAAGTTCTTGACCGGCCTGCCTGCCTCGCCCGCAAGCAGCACGCAAATACCAAAGAAGAAAGCGAACACCACAACCTGAATCATGGTGTTTTCCGAAAACGATGCAAATACATTTGAGGGAACGAACTCGATAATGGTGGTGATAAAGTTGACCTCGGTTTCCTCGACCTCAGCTGCAGGTAGTACGAGGCCAGAACTCACTCCTGCCTGCGAGACATTGCCAAAGACCATGCCCACGCTGATGGCAAGAGCAACGAGCACAATAATCATAACGAAGGCCTTGATGCCTATTTTTGCCATGCTGCGCAAATTGCCAAGGCCAGTGATGCCACTCACGATGCAACAGAAAACAAGTGGTAGTACAAGCATCTGAAGGAGACGCATGAACAGGTCGCCAAGCGGTGCAATGTAGGTGACAGCATTCTCACGTAGGAGGAGACCGAGCATGATACCGACAACAAAGCCGATAAGAATCTTCATCATGAGCGGTATCTTTCTCCAAGTTGAGGCGGCAGTCGGTTCTGTCATGATGTCCTCCTTTGCGACGTTGTAAATCGTTACGATGTAGGCGAAGACCTCTACAAGTGAAAACGTGCCGACAACAATTCCACCCCGAGGCAAGCCCATCTGAGCTGGCCCCAGTTTATTAAGCCGAAAATAAACAGTCTCTATATACTATGTTTACTCCCTAAACGGTTTGTTTACTAAGATGAACGGTTCGTATGCAATCAGGATTTGAAAAGAATCTTGCTATCAGCGAGAACTAGCTGTAGCCTCATTCAAAGATAAACATTTGCTACTAAACATTTAGGGGCAAATGGGATCTGCAAAAACTTCATTCCTGTTTTCGCAATGTATACCACTCAAGAAAGAGGCGTCTGATATGTCCAAGGGAGTTCGTGAAATAGCTCGCATGACGGGACTTTCTCCCGCTACCGTTTCCAACGCGCTTTCTGGCAAACGCTCTGTAAGTGTCAAGGCTGCTCAAGCGGTGCGTGCAGCCGCTGCTGATCTGGGCTATCGAAAACATGCCGAGCGTCTCGAGCGTCTTCCTGTTGAGCTCGACAGCGTGAAATTCGTCATCCCGCGAGACTCCGGACGAATCGTTGACAATTCCGGATTTAGGCCACTCATTGAGGAAGGTATCGAGATCCAGACGCGCCGTCATGGCCTCAAGACCATCTACGTGCCCATCAATCTGCAAGACGAAGACGACCGCAAGACAAAAATGGCAGACCTGTGCGAGGATGCGACGAGTGTCGTCGTCATTCTCGCCACCGAAATGCGCGAGAGGGATTATGACCTGCTTGTCGAGTCGAGAGCCCCTATCGTGCTCGTCGACAGCTTCTGTAAGCATCGTTCTTTTGAGGCCATCATGGCTGACAATGAGAACGCAAGTTACAACGCCGTGCGATACCTTATCGAGCAGGGGCACACAAAAATTGGCTATTTGGGCGGCACGGTGTGCGCCAAGAGCTTCCCGGAGCGGCGGCGTGGAGGGGAATGCGCTCTTAGCGAGGCTGGACTCGTGCTTGA
>CAYTTI010000165.1:0-2388 GCA_964440675.1 uncultured Coriobacteriaceae bacterium | reverse complement strand
AGATGACTACTGGGCGTACCGGTGGAGAAACCTTCCCCTCATTGCGGTGACCGATTCCGACCAACCTGTCGAATTCGAGTATCTGGTAGTGGAGACGAACAACGGCAGTACCGAGGTTAGCTGGACAAGCCAGGACGGTGCGAACGTTTATTATGCGGAGAGCTCCCCATACTCGATTGAGCAGACCTGGCAGCTTATCGAGCGCTCGGACGAGATTGGCGCATTCGCATACACCAGTTACATCACCAACACACTCGATTCCACCGAACTCGTTGTGACCAAATCTTGGGACGACGAATCCAACTACTGGAGCACCAGACCCGAGGGTTCTGAAGAGGATACCTGGGTTGTGGAGTTCTGGTTGCAGCGCAAGCTTGTGAGCGAGGACGATTCGGCTTGGAACTGGGTTGTAACCTATGGTTCTGCGGAGGCAGAGAGTGTGGACGACGCTAACATCGTGAGGACCACGTTTACCGGAACGGGCAACTCTGCCACAGCTACCTTCTATGGTTTGCCCAGAACCGACGAGACCGGTGCAGCCTACGAGTATCGTGTAGTTGAGCTGGTTCCGTCTTACTACACCGTAAACGACGCGACAGTTATTGGGGAGTATGACGGAAGCTACCTCGTGCTGGTTGAGGGAAGCTCTGAAACTGTTGTTGCATCCGGTGGACAGCAAAGCTTCACTAACTCACTAGAGACTATCGAATTCTATAAAGAAGAGGAAGATGAAGAGGGCGAGGATGAAAACGAGGATGTAACTATTGATAAACTTGACTCCGGCGACATGCAATCTGACGTGCCGGGCACAGGCGACAGCAGTATCTCCATAAGTGTGGTACTCGCTTTGATGGTGTGTGGCGTAGGAGTAATCCTGTTGGGGCTTTGGCACAAAAGGAGAGGCAGGTAGCAACTCGCATGAACAGCTCTGATATACGCGACTTAGTCATAATAGGTGCGGGTCCCGCGGGGCTTTCTGCCTCAATATATGCAAGCAGAGCACTCTTGAATGCCATTACCTTGGAGCAGACTTCAGCCGGGGGACAGGTACTTCAAACCAACGAGGTTGAGAACTACCCCGGCACCGGCACAATAAGCGGCTGGGAACTTATGGACGTGATGCACAAGCAGGCATGTGAGCTTGGCGCAACGATACAGTCTGCCCAGGTAAAAAGCATAGAGCGTAGCAGCGATAATATCTTTGCGCTGCAGTGCTCGGATGAGGTTATTTATAGCAAAGCGGTTATTTTAGCCACAGGAGCTACGCCATACGAAGCAGGCTTTAAGGGCGAAAAAGAATTTAAGGGTCGCGGTGTTTCATACTGTGCCACCTGTGATGGGATGTTTTATCGAAACAAACATGTGTTCGTAGTTGGGGGAGGGAACACAGCGGTAGAAGAAGCCTTATTCCTCACACGATTTGCGAGCAAAGTAACGATGATTGTGCGCAAAAACTTCTTGAGGGCGCAAGCTGCGCTTGCTCAGGAGGCTGAGCACAACGAAAAGCTTGAAATTCGATATCACAGCAAAATTGATGAACTTACAGGAGCTGAACAGCCTGAAGGCATCATATTTAGAAACACCGAAACCGATGAGACAAGTCATGAGGTGTATGAGCCAGGCTCCTTTGGGGTCTTTGTATGCGTAGGTCATAAGCCTTCAGTAGACCTGGTGCGTGAGCTTGTTGATCTATCTGAAAGCGATGCAGTCATAACCGACGAGTACATGGCTACAAAAACACCGGGTTTATATTGCGCAGGAGACGTAAGAGATACCGTATTGCGTCAAATTGTAACGGCTGTGGCAGACGGAGCAATTGCCGCAACATCTGTGGTGAACTACCTAAAGGAGCTTTCCTAGGCTTTGTTATGAGAGGAGATGGCTTCTTACAAGGGCTCTCAGAGCCTTAGCCGTTATCAAGGCTGACTGTCATCGGCTTATATACCTCCTTCTACAAAACCGTGATAATATATCTTATGTAAAGTAGAGATGAGATTAAAAAAGAGCCCCATGTCTTAAGATTGGCATGGGGCTTACTCGTATCGCTTAGCTTGTATCTACTGTATGTTGTGTGGCTACCCCACTTTAATGAGGCTGAAGAGCTCCTGGTCGTAATGTTTCTTGAGAAATTCTCGACCCTTCAAAAACTCAAGTTCCATTAAGAAGCCGAATCCTACCAGTTCAGCTCCTGCCTTCTCAACGAGTTGAGCATTTGCAAGTGCCGTGCCTCCTGTCGCAATGAGGTCGTCGATGATAAGGACCTTATCGTCGGCGTTGAGTGCATCCTTATGAATTTCGACGGTGTCGGTGCCGTACTCAAGCTCGTACTCTTGCGCATACACCTCTCGAGGGAGCTTTCCTGGTTTGCGTGCGGGAACAAAGCCAATA
>CAYTTI010000164.1:0-2420 GCA_964440675.1 uncultured Coriobacteriaceae bacterium | reverse complement strand
GTTTGGCTGCGGGAGCACTGGTTGCAGGCCTGCTTTCATCTTCTGGTGTGGGCTTGCTCGTGCTGTTTCGGACGAATCGAAACCTACGGCAAAACCTTATGATTACTGGCATTATGTATGGCGTAGGTGTGGTTTGCGGTGTCGCAGTGAACTTGGCAGGCGTAAGCTTTTGATGAGACATACGTGAGCCTGAACCTGGCGTGCATGCTGTTGTGCAGCTGCACACTTGTAGGTGGATATGAGTGAGTCTGAACCTGGCGTGCATGCTTGTAGTGCGGCTACACGCCTGTCGTGAGAGAAGGGAACTACAGTGGTTAAACATGAGCGACAGCACTATGATCGCAGTGATGTTTCTCAGCCGAGCCGCAAGCGAACCATAGTTGCGCTCGCAGTGCTTGTGGTGCTTGTTGTGGTATCCGTAGGTGGTGCACGTTTTCTTTGGAATCAGGCGCAGGAAGATACTACCTTGGGGGACACCGAGTTATCTGCTGCGGTGGAAGAGACAGAATCGGTGGAGAGCTCGACGACTTATGATCGTTCGGACGCCGAATTTACCAACGTGCTCTTCGTAGTTGTGGAAGACGTAGAGGCAACTTCTCTCACGCTTTCGAGTGCGCAGTTGGCCTGTCTTAACCCCAGTGCCAGTCAAGGCTATCTTGTGCTTCTCCCGAACGATATGCTTACGAGTGAGGGCACCAGTTTGAGCGATGTTGTTGTGCAAGAGGGCAGTGCGGCTGCTGTAAGCGCTGTGGCAGAGACCTGCCAGATGAGTATCAACCACGTGCTGGTTATGGATCAGGAAGGTTATGATGAGCTGCTCGATATAGCATCGTCGGGCTCTTCTGACCTGCTGAGCTCGGCCTCAACCTTGCTCGATTCACTGACAACCGACATGGATGTATCCCAACTCGTCTCACTTGCAGAAACCTTACAAGGCATTGGCGTGGGCAATCTGTCAATACTGGAGGCACCGCTTACCCAGGACGGCACAACGGTTGACCCCGACCAGCTTGGAATTTTCGTGGGTTATCTCACCTCATCGTAGATGGTGGATGTCGCGGCAGGTGCGCTGCAGTGCGTACTGCAGTGCGGCGCAGTAGGCGGACGATGAAATTGGCACGAGCGCTTCGTAAACCTTGGATTCTGAGGCTAGTACGCGTAAGGTGTGAAGGCAGCATGGTGCAAAATTGAAGTTGTAGTGTAGTTGGAAAATCAGTACTTTTGTAGTTCCGCTTGAAGTTGATACGCTGGTAGTCTGAACTCTATCCACAGACTTTTTGGTGAGCTGTACGGGGTGAGGGTGGTTGGCGTCGGCAAAGGATCCTTTGATCTCGGTGATAATGCCGGTCTATAACGTAGACCAATTTGTTGCCCGAGCTGTTGAAAGCATCCAGGGGCAGACCTTTCGTGACTTTGAGCTGATTGCTGTTGATGATGGGTCTACCGATCGCTCGGGGATCATCCTTGATCGCCTTGCTGAACGTGACATTCGTATCGAAGTTATCCATACGCAAAATGCTGGAGCTCCAGCCGCACGCAACCGAGCACTCGATCGGGCGCGGGGTACCTACGTGTACTTCATGGACGCCGATGACTGGTGCGAACCATACATGCTCGAGGATATGTTGGGTTTCATTAGTTGCTGCAACCTGGAGCTATTGGTGTGCGGCTTTTACATCGACACTTATTATGGTGATGGCGAAGCGCATCTTACCGAAGTTAAGTCGTATCCAACGACAGTGTTCGAGTCTAAACAGGACTTTCGAGCCCAAGCCCATCGGCTTTTTGATCGTAACCTGCTCTACACGCCATGGAACAAGTTGTTTGTGCGCTCACGCATAGAAGAGTTGGGCCTGCGCTTTCGAGATACCTTTATGGACGATTTCCCCTTCGTGCTTGATTACATCCGCGACTGTGAGCGCGTGGGTGTCATGCAAGAGGCCTACTATCACTTCACCCGTGCTCGAGAAGATTCGGAAACGACGAAGTGGCATCCCAATTTGTACGAGAAGCGCGAAGAGGAACACGGCTGGATGCTCGATTTGTATGAGCACTGGGGTTTGCTAGACGATGAGGCCAGCTACGAGATGATTCAGCGTCGCTATATTGAACGTTTGGTTGGCTGTATCGAAAACATATGCTCTCCTGCTTGTAAGCTCACCAATACCGAAAAACGACTGCTCACTGAACGCATGATCTCCAGTGAACGAGCTCAAACGGCTTGTAAAATTGCTCAGCCCCATTCGCGTAAAATGCAGTTAATGCTTATGCCTATTCAGCGCAAAGATGCTCGCCTGGCTCTTGCTGAAGGATGCTTTATTTCGTTTGTGCGCCGTCACAACACGCGCTTGTTTGCCACGCTCAAGGCTTCGCGATAGAATGCAATCGGTTTTGAGGAGTTGCCAGTTTTGAGGAGTTGC
>CAYTTI010000163.1:0-2441 GCA_964440675.1 uncultured Coriobacteriaceae bacterium | reverse complement strand
CGTTACCTCGAGGCCGCAACTGAGGAAGTCTTAGAGGCATCAACCAATCGTGTTGAACAGGTATGTGAATACGACTCTGTGTGTGGAGGCTGTCCTTGGGCACGGATGGAGCATGGCGCGCAGCTTGCCGCCAAGCGTGCCTGTGTTATCGACGCGCTCGAGCGCATTGGAAAGTTTGCATCAGAGCGCGCACACAAGCTCGTGCGTCCCACCTTGCAAGCAGGTACGGCTTGGGGGTATCGCAACAAAATCGAGCTCGCCGCAACACGTGCGCATGGTCGCATACAGCTCGGCATGCATGCACGCGATGGCGTACAAGTTATTCCCATCAAGCACTGCCCACTGCTCAACGATCCGTCATCCCAGCTCGTGCGCAAGCTTACTGGAGCGCTTTCCTATGTGGCAGGCTCACACCAGCTCGAGTTCGACCGGGTTGCTCTGCGCAGCTCGCAGCTTACCCACGACGTAGAAGTTGCACTGTGGACACCACCTTCAGGCTTTCCACGCAAGCTGTGCGCCCAGGTGCTCAGCGATGCTGTTCATCCTAGCTCAATCGTGCGCGTATTGAGTAAGGGAGCTGCCAAAGCGCGCCGTGTCGTGCGCGTTGAACGCCTGCGAGGCGCAGGTTCGTGGTCTGAGCGTGTTGGCACAAACCTTATGCGTATCTCGGCTCCCTCCTTCTTCCAAGTGAACACGGCAGGTGCCGAAATGTTAGTACGCCTCATGCTGGAGATGCTGCAGCCCGAGCAACATGATGTGAGCTGGGACTTGTACGCTGGAGCCGGAGTCTTTACCCTGCCGCTTGCACAGCATAGCGCATGGGTAGAGGCGATTGAGCTTGAAGGAAGTGCAGTGCGCGACCTGCGGCGCAACGCCAAGCATGCACAGCTCGAAAACCTAGGGATTGCTGGTGGTGACGTTGCACGTGAGCTTCCCCAAGAACAACCCGACATCATTGTCGTCGATCCTCCGCGTGCAGGCCTCACACCAAAGGTGTGTGAAACCTTGAGCAAAAGCAGCGCCAAAAAGATATGTTACGTATCCTGTGATCCCGCAACGCTTGCGCGTGACTTAGCTCGCTTTGATGCCAGTTGCAGGTGGGATATTGCATGCGTTCAACCAATTGACCAGTTCGCCCAAAGCTTCCACGTCGAGACGATGAGCCTCTTACAACGCAGGTACGATTAATTTGCACTTGGGGTATAGTTGTGTCGGGTCTTGGGCGCTTGTGCCTGAGGCTCATCTAGGTTAATAGCCTGCGGGAAGCAGGCTCTATGGAGAGGAATTGAATATGAATGCTGTAGTGAGTGAGGACTGCATCGGTTGCGGGGTATGTGAGGGCATGTGTCCCGATGTCTTCGAGATCGGTGATGACGGACTGGCACACGCCATCGTCGATGAGGTTCCTGCTGATGCTGAGGCCGACGCTGAGGCTGCTGCCGAGAGCTGTCCGGTATCTGCTATCACGGTCGAGTAGTAACCATATCACCTCAATCGCGTACCGCTCCGTCACATACGGCGGAGCGGTATCTTGTATATGACCGTAGTACGACCGTACGGCATACATTCCGACCGCAGCGAGCAAGGTGTAATATCGCCATGCGCTCATTCGAGCTGATTGCGGCATTGATCATGGCAGTTGGAGTACATCATGACACGTAACGCCACGACCAACATCGCAGGCATCGCGCAGACGACAAGTATTGCGCAGACAGCAAGCATCACAAGCGTCACGCAGATGAATGGCATCTTTGCCGCCCATACAACCCACAAAGAGGCGGCAACGGGCTGTACCGTCATCATTTGCCCTCAGGGGGCAACGGTAGCGGTGGACGTACGTGGCGGTGCTCCTGCAACGCGCGAAACCGACCTGCTGCGACCAGAGGAAACAGTTGAGTGCTGCCACGCCGTGGTGCTTTCAGGCGGAAGTGCCTTTGGGCTCGCCGCATCAAACGGGGTGGTTGATGAGCTTGAACGGCGTGGAATCGGACTTGATGTTGGGGTCGGTGTTGTTCCCATCGTTTCTGGTGCCTGTTTGTTCGACCTTGCCTGTGGTGATCCATCAGTACGTCCCACCTTTGCAGATGGAGTCGATGCCTGTACTCGAGCCCTTGCGAACCAAGGTCTGGCGCTCGAGCAGGGATGTGTGGGGGCTGGCACAGGATGCACGGTTGGCAAACTCGCAGGCCCCGAGCGTGCCATGAAAAGCGGATGCGGCGAGGATGTCGAGGTAGCCGGAGAGCTTGTTTGTGGTGCCATCGCTGCTGTTAACGCCTGCGGTGATGTAGTTGATCCAGATACCGGCTCCCCCATTGCTGGTATGCGTACATCGGCTGAAAGCCATGAGCTTGCATCCTCCGTTGATACCTTGCTGAGCATGCAAGCGCAGATGCCGCTCGAGCGAACCAGCGCAACCAAATCCAGCGCGGCTCAACCAAATG
>CAYTTI010000162.1:251-2489 GCA_964440675.1 uncultured Coriobacteriaceae bacterium | reverse complement strand
TATTCGATATATTTTTGCATAATTCGAACAATAACCGAATTATGCAAAAGGACTACTACACCTTACCAGCGCTGGGGCAGATGTCGTTGAGCATGCACTCGCCGCATAGGGGAGAACGTGCGGTGCACACCTCTCGCCCAAAACGTATCCACTGGCTGTTGACTTTGCCCCAGAGCTCTTGAGGAATGGTCTCGAGTAAATCTTTTTCAGCAGCGGCGGGCGAAGATGCCTGCGTAAAGCGCAGACGCTTGGAGAGTCGGTATACGTGGGTGTCCACCGCTATGCCTTCTACAATGCCAAAGGCTTCGGTAAGCACAATGTTGGCGGTTTTGCGCCCTACGCCCGGAAGCGTGCACAGCTCTTTCATCGTGCTGGGAACCTGTCCTCCAAAATTACCGACGATCATTTGGGCGGTGCCTATGGCGTGTGCTGCCTTGCTACGAAAAAAACCGCAGGAATGTATAACCTGCTCAACCTCCGCCTGTGGTGCTTGGGCAAGCGTCTCTGGCGTTGGCCAGCGACGAAAGAGCTCGGGCGTACACTTGTTGACATTGGCATCGGTTGTTTGAGCAGACAGCAACACGGCAATAGTCAGCTCGAAGGGGTTGCGAAAAGTAAGTGCGGCTCCCACATTGGGATAGCGCTCATCCATACGCGCACATACTGTGCATGCGCGCTCGTGACGTGCTCTTTTCGACTCACGTGGCATACTGACCCCTCTTCGACTCGCGTGGTACAACTAAGCTCTTTCCGATTGCTCGAATGGTATGGTAGCAAGCCTGTTATGGGTTCTGCTTGCACAATATCCATACCTGCGCGTGTGTTGTGCAATTGGCAACTTAGGCACTCGCTGAGCTGTTCCATAGACTATCCTTCAAATTGGTACACATTCATAATTGGTATGTGGTTACAGATTGGACTACTCATGCAAAAGCTGCTTATTACGGGCGCAAACGGCCAGCTGGGAAGTGAGTTGCAAAGCATTCTTGCGCAGGGAGAAGCTCCTTTAGGCGCAATCGATGCGTCGTGGGCAGACTGCAAAGTGGTGCCTACTGATGTTGACGAGCTTGATATTTGTGACGTTGACGCAGTTATGACCTTTGTAGGAAGCAACAACTTTGACGCCATCATTAACTGTGCGGCCGCAACAAATGTTGATGGTTGTGAGGTGAATCGAGAGTTTGCTCAGCGCCTAAATGCTAATGCAGCTGCTAATCTCGCCCGTGCGGCGGCAGCCACAGATGCAGCGCTCGTACAGGTTTCCACCGACTACGTGTTGGCGGGAGACAACCCTATGCCGCAAACAGAAGATGCTCCATGTGCACCAGCGACGGTGTATGGTGCGACCAAGTTGGAGGGCGAGCAACTGGTACAGAGTCTTTGCCCCAAAAGCTTTATTGTGCGTACTGCTTGGTTGTATGGCACGAAGGGCAACAACTTTGTGCGTACGATGGTGAAGTTGGGACGCACACACGATACGCTAGAGGTGGTGTGTGACCAGCACGGCTCGCCCACCTTTGCGGGAGATTTAGCCTATGAGCTACTCGCCTTGCTTACCACGGATGCCTATGGCCTCTACCATTGCACCGCAAATGGCGCAACTACCTGGGATGTGTTTGCGGCGCGCATTATGAAAAACGCTGGCTTGTCCTGTGAGGTAGTGCCGGTAACTACCGAGCAGTATACAAGCGCCCATCCGCAAAGTGCGCCACGCCCTGCGTGGTCCATTCTCGATAACAAACGTTTACGCGACACGATTGGTGACGCTATGCGCTCATGGGATGTTGCGCTCGACGCATATATGAGAACGGTGGACTTGTAATTAGCGGTGAGCTTGTAATCATCAGTGGATTTGTAACCAACGGTGGTGGATTTGTAAGTTGCTTGGAATAACCACCGGGAAAAGTTGTTTGGGGTTGTTCAATCAATGGCTGTTAAATTTGGCCGTATTACGCGCGGGCGTGGAAAGATATTTCGTTTGCTGCACGCCAATACTCTTCCTGAACAGGGAAGGTTGCGGGTACGTTCTACTACATCTGCCGGAAGAGATGTTCCTGCCAAGGTAACACCCTACGGCCATAGCGGTGATTGGCTATTGGTGGTACCCATCCTATCGGTTGCACAAACGGTAACGGTGGAAGAGCTCGATCACGATAGTGCCATCATAAGTCGCTCTACCTGTGTTATGACACCGCGTATAGCAGGTCTGCGTTCTAAGCCGAACACTTTCTTGAAGCA
>CAYTTI010000162.1:0-241 GCA_964440675.1 uncultured Coriobacteriaceae bacterium | reverse complement strand
GTACGCATGGTTGCTACGCCCGATGGCTTAGACGTAGTACAAGGGACAGCGCGGCTTTTGGCACGCTCGCGTGAGGAGCTCGCAGGTCCTATTCAGGTGATCTTTCAGGATACGCAGGGTAACGCCTGCGATGAAGGTGGCTGGGTGTGTAGAGGCGATGCAGTTGCACCTGTTGAGGACTATCCAGGCTGGCTTAAACGAACGGTTGACTTTTCTGTCCGCATAGATGGCAAGCTCCCTG
>CAYTTI010000161.1:0-2557 GCA_964440675.1 uncultured Coriobacteriaceae bacterium | reverse complement strand
CTTTGTTTTTCTACATCTTTTACGGTGCGCGCTTCATTCTAACCTAAGTCCCAAGTACTCTTAGTGCTTCACAACCCAAAGACATTAAGACTATCGAGTGGGAGATGTGTCATTGGTTGACACATCTTCTCTCACGCCAAAACGAGATTGCAAGAGAAGCCTCTTTCAAACCTCCTGCCCGATGCATGAAGAGAAGTTCCTCGATCTTATCAAAACAGAGCAAAATGCGCCCCTTAGCCCGATGTATGAAGGGAAGGGAACTCTGTTTGTCTCCGCCCCGTTGCGTACTAGTACCGCATCAACTACAATCCTATCCGCTGGTCAACGCCGAGGGTGCTCGATATGCTAGAGGCAAGACGGGAGGAAAAGCGCGTGCGGTCTGAATGTGCGAACAGCGAAGCCGTCCAGTCCGAGATGATTCCTCGGGTGATCCACTACGTATGGCTTGGTAGCGCTAGCTTGCCATCCCTTTTCGAAACATGCATCACCTCATGGCGTACACAATGTCCCGACTACCGCATCCAACTGTGGAACGAGGACAATCTTGTCATCGACAGCCCCTACTACCAGCACTTTCTCGAGACGAAGCAGTGGGCGTTTGCCTGCGACTACGCGCGATTGTGGATTGTGCACCATAATGGGGGAATCTACCTAGACACCGACATCGAGCTTCTGCGCCCGCTCGATAATCTTCTTACAAACCGCTGCTACTTCGGAGAAGAGGCACCCGGATGTGTGAACACCGGCCTCGGGTTCGGTGCAGCAATCGAGCATCCTGTTGTCGGCGCAATGCTCGCTGAGTACGATGCCCTGAGCAGAGACGAGCTGCCCCGGCCCGTTCCCTGCCCCATGCGAAACACTGCAGCACTTGCCAAGTATGGCTACCTATCAGCACAGAAAACGCCGCATCTTCTTGAAGACACCGCCGTGTTTGCACCCGAGTTTTTCTCACCCATCGACTTTTCCACAGGCGAGCAGCACATTACGGCCAACACCTACTCAATCCACCACTTCAGCGGCACGTGGCTTTCCCCTACCCAGCGGGCGTTCAATGGCTACGAACAGCGCATCCAACGGCGCTTTCCCCGCATTGGGTGGCGCGCAAAAAGCGTTGCGGCAGGCCTTGCCTCAGGCTTTAAAACGGGGGATTTCAGTATGGCGAAGGAGAGCATCGTGAACATCCTATATTCCGCACTGCATCGATGAGCGAATGTGTTATGACCCTGCGATTTGCCAACGAGATCCTTCCCGTATCGCACACGCAAAACCACGCCGGCAGCAAGGCGCACGCAGACATGCAAAGCATCTTAGGAAGCTTGGGGTACAAGGGCGTGCCTGTGCATTTACCCTCGCTTTTGTGGGATCTGCCGGGATCGTGGGGCGATAAGGTGCGTGCGGCGCTTCTCCTTGCACAGTGGAGGCGTGTACTTGTCGGCGCGCAGGCAGACGACACCGTAGTATTACAGCACCCTTCCATGTATGCGATCCCCCGGTTTGAACGCATCGTCGATACAGCATTGGCAAAAGGTGTGCGCATTGTGCTGTTCATCCACGATCTCGAGCTATCCAGGCTTCTTGAACGCGGAGGAGATACAAGCGGCTTGAATGGCAATATCGACACCGTCGAGCGCAAGCTCCTCGCATGCAGCAGCGCGATCGTGGCACACAATCCGCATATGGCACATTGCATCGTAAGCAATTTCGGCATTGATCCGGCAATCGTGGTATCGCTCAACATCTTCGACTATCTTATGCCTAAAAGCGCTGGTGTACCCTCACGTATCGACAGGCATCTGCCGCTTGTGGTTGCAGGCAACCTGAGTCCGCAGAAGGCGGGGTATCTATACCGTATGCCGGGAAACCTTACGGTAAACGCATACGGTCCGAACTTCGCCGCTGAAGCGCTTAACATGCAAGATGAGGGTATGAGTGCAGCAAGTAGCTTACAAAATACAGACAGCGATGCGGCACGAGTGCGGGATACGGGTTCAAACGTGAAAGCCGGGCAGAATGCAGTTGTCGACGCAACAACCACGCAGCAGGCAGGCATCTGCTACAAAGGCTCATTTCCTGCCGACGAGCTGCCTGCCCATTTGGAGGGCAGCTTCGGACTTGTGTGGGACGGCGAGAGCGCTAGCACGTGCTCGGGCATATTCGGACGGTACCTGAGGATCAACAACCCGCACAAAACCTCGCTCTATCTTGCGTGCGGCATGCCGGTGGTCATTTGGGACCAGGCAGCGTTGGCACCCTTCGTCGTCGAAAACAAGGTGGGGATTGCCGTGGGAAGTCTTGAGGAGACAGGTAAGCGCATTGCCGCGCTCTCTGATGCGCAATACAGCGAAATGCGTGCAAACGCAGCCGAGATCGCACGCAAGTTGAGAAGAGGCTGGTTCACGCGATGCGCTATGGAGACGGTCGAAGAGATTCTGAAGGGCGGTCGCCAAACTGCAGATTGAGGAAGGTGTACACAGAGACGCACTCTTTACGGTGTGCGCTTCATTCTAACCTAAGCTCTAAGGACTCCTAGCGCTTCACGAGCTAAAGACGCAAGAAC
>CAYTTI010000160.1:0-2557 GCA_964440675.1 uncultured Coriobacteriaceae bacterium | reverse complement strand
ACGCATCTGTACCCAGGTAACCACGGCCCTTCTCTCAGGAGACTTCGAGAAGGCTGTGAACTACATCGTGCGAGGCACCCAGAGTGTCGCCAAGACCCAGAATGCCTCCGAGATCCAGAATACTGAGTCCCAGAATGCCGGGTCCAAGAGTGCTGAGTCCCAGAATGCCGAGTTATCTCTTAGCTCGCAGGCCCGAGCGGCACTTCGAGATATTGCCGATGCGGCTCGTATGCTGCGTTTGCTTGGAATTGATGCGTCATGCTCTGAGTTTGTGCGCCTCATCGAATATGTGCTTGATCGTCGTTCACATCAGGAGAAGTGTGAGCTTAAGGCAGTACAAGCTCATATGACAGCGGACGTACAAGAGGAAGAACAAGATCGACGCATGCATCACAGACAGCGGCTACAGCGTGAGGTGCGCATATATTCGTATCACGAGGCAAGCCGTAGCACTGCCCATCAAGAAGATGTTGTCGTGTTGTGTGGGCTGACGAGCAGTGAAGTACCGCTTCCGGTGAGCGAACATGTCCCCAGCCAGCTCGAGCAGGCTTTTCAGCTTGCTTGCGAGGTACAGCCACTTGAGCACATGCATGCGCAGATGGCGCGCGTCTTGGCGCTTCCTAAGTACAAGCTGTTGCTGGAGTATAGCGTCACCAATCATGCAGGTCAGCCAAGCTATCCTGCGGTAGTTCTTATTGAGCTCCTTGCTCGCTATGGGGCAGATATTCACACCTTGCCAGCGGGTATGCCTGTGCGTACGTGGTCTGAGGCACACGTGTCGTGTAATAGCTCGACAAGGGGTGCCACACAAGACTTAGTAGACTCACATGTGCTTGAGTTTACAGGGAGCTTATCTCAAGCTGCGCGTAGCTACGTGGTGGTACCGCGCGAAGGACAAATGCGCATGGCAGATGAGCTTCCCTCACTTTCTGCATCACAAATCGAATCGTACCTGGAATGCCCCTTCAAGTGGTTTACCCTGCGTCGTCTGGGTTTGGCGGGAGTCGATGCGCGTTTTGGCGCAAACGAAATGGGTGTGTGCGCACACTCCGTGCTCGAGCAAACCTACTGCACGCTTTTGGAAGAAGCTATGCGGAGCTCTGGCGTTATTGCCGATGAGGATCCTTTTTCTCAGGATGCTACCAGTAACCTGTATATTCCCGACGCTCAGGTAACACGCACGCGCCTACCAGTTGCTCGCAAGGTACTGCATCAGCACTTTGTGGAGCACATGGCACAGCTTAAGCGCAAGGCACACAGGCGCTCAATCCAAGCGCTCATTCCTCATACCAGCCTTGAGCAATTCCAGCTATACATACTTGAACAGCATCTGCTTTCCACACTTGACTTTGATGCAAGTATTTTAGACTCATTTAGTCCACGTTACTTTGAACTACGTTTTGGCAAAGGCAAGGCAAGCGATCAGCAGGTGAAATACGCCGGAGCAGATTTTGTGGGAACGATCGATCGTATAGATGTGGACAGCGAGGCTAACGCCGTTGTTATCGACTACAAGCATAAGTCGCCCAATGGCTTTAACAAAGAATACGACGCATTTGCAGGGGGTGTTCCGGAGAGCCTACAGGACTGGAAACCACGTCGTGTTCAGGCACTTATTTATGCCCAGGTCGTTCGTAGCGCCTACCCTCAGCTCAACATTGTTGGGGCATTGTATATGGCGACTCGTGAGAATGGAGCGGGAAATCACGCAATTGCTGGCGCGGTCGATACTGCTATGGCGTATCGTGTCATAAACAAGGACATATCTGACACGCGACGTTTAGCAATGGAGCCCATACCAGGTTGCCGCTTAGTCGATATGCTCGATGCGTGTGAGGAGCGCGTGGCGCAGGCAATAGAACGTATGCAGGCAGGAAACATCGAAGCCAATCCAATCGATCGGCAGGCGTGCTCATTTTGTCCGGTTCAGCGGTGTGAGAGGAGACTGTCGTAAATGGCGCTCACTCCAACGCAGGATCAGATGCGTGTTATTCAAACGCTTGATGAACCCCTGTTTGTGTCGGCTGGTGCGGGTTCTGGCAAATCGTCTACCTTGGCTCAGCGCGTTGTGCATGCCTTTGAAGCGGGCTCTGCACGTGATGGCTCATCCTTTCTCAACTCGATCGATCAGCTGCTCATCATTACCTTTACCGATGCGGCAGCAGCAGAGATTCGCGATAAGGTGCGCACACAGCTCCATGCTGCTGGTCGTGAGGATTTAGCGCTGCAAATAGATAGCGCATGGATTAGCACGATCCACAGTATGTGTGCGCGCATCGTGCGTCATCATGCCTTAGAGCTCGAGGTAGATCCCCTGTTTGAGATGATATCTCCGGTGGTACAGGATGAACTCCTGCAAGTAGCACAAGACCATGTACACAGAGCAATCGAACAACAGGAGCTCTTTGAAGAAACGAGAGCACGTATTCCGCTACGTTCGCATAGCTCAAAGCCACCCAATTCAAAGTCACACAATGCAAAGTCACGCAACTCAGTATTAGACATGGCAATGGAGCTGAGAAATGCTGTAGCTAATGCTTCTCGTGGCTTCGACTCG
>CAYTTI010000159.1:0-2563 GCA_964440675.1 uncultured Coriobacteriaceae bacterium | reverse complement strand
GAAGCGAAGCAAGGTTGCAAAGTCTTAAACTAACGTTGCACGGTCTCAAACCAACGGTGCGAACTAAGCCAACGATGCAACCTGAACAAACTGAATTACGTAAATGGTGTGCCTAACCCAATACCTATGGAGTTAGCTCAACAAGCCCTGAGCAGCCTCGGACAACCTATCCAAAAGAGCTTGAGCTTCATCGCGTGTTGATCCTTTGGCAAACAGATACGCCTTGATCTTTGGCTCAGTGCCCGATGGACGTACGATCAGCTTGTGCTCTCCTTCGAGTTGATACTCCAAAACGTTAGAGCTGGGCAGCGTTTGCAGGCCATCCTTTTGCAGACCACTCACACAAGGCATGGTAACACCCGTTGTATAGTCAAGAGCTCCCACTACTTCAAAGTCAGCAATTGAGGCAGGAGGGTCGCTGCGCAGCTGGGACATAATTTGATTCATTCGCTCAACACCCGACTCGCCGGGTAGAGCTACCGTCAAGATGGAGGTAAGGTAGTACCCATACCGCTGATAGAGCTCCTCCATGGCCTCTGTGAGATCCTTGCCCTGAGCTGCATACCAACTGGCCATCTCACAGGCAAGCATGCTCGCAACAATCGCATCTTTATCGCGCACATGGGTACCAACAAGATAGCCATAACTCTCTTCATAACCGAGCAGGAAGCGATCTTGCTCGCCTGCCTGAACAAGCTGATCAATTTGCCCACCAACGTACTTAAAGCCGGTAAGCACACGACGCATTTCAAAACCGTATGCCTTCGCAAGAGCATCGGGCATATCCGAGCTCACTATAGTTGAAACGCATACCTTGCGACCTATATCCTCACCTGCAGCTTGTTTCATGCGACACAGCCAGTCGATGAGCAAAATGCCCATCTCGTTACCGTTGAGCAACTGATAGGAGCCTTGATGTGGAATAGCTACGCCCATGCGGTCGGCATCAGGATCGGTTGCAAGCATTAAGTCTGGATGAACCTTATCGCTCAGCTGCAGCCCAAGCTCGAGCGCTTCACGAATCTCTGGATTGGGATAGGGACAGGTAGGAAAGTTTCCGTCGGGATACTGCTGTTCGGGAACAACATGTACATTCGTAATACCAATACGCTCTAGGATGCGCGAGAAACACTCCATCCCCGTACCATTGAGCGGCGTATAGACCACCTTAAACGCAGGATTTTCGGTCTCTAGGATGGACTGTGTTTGCACTGCATCCAGGTATGCTTCGATAACAGCATCGTCGATCCACTGCACCAAGCCTGCCTCAAGCGCCACATCAAACGGCATGCGCGCAATCCCATCGAAAATGTCAGTTTGTGCAATGGAGGCACTAATTTCGTCGGCTGCTGCGTCAGCAATTTGACAGCCACCATCATCGTAGACCTTGTAGCCATTGTAAGCAGCTGGGTTGTGCGAGGCTGTAATAGCGATACCCGCCGAAGCTTTCATATGGCGGACAGCAAACGAAAGAGCAGGTACTGGCTCAATACGCGGATATACATGAACATGCACACCATTTGCAGCAAGCACTTCTGCCGCAACGCGCTGAAAATCTTCACCATGGTTACGCGAGTCACGAGCAATGCAAACCGAAGGCTGTTCAAAGTGAGCGTTGAGATAGTTTGCCAGGCCCTGCGTTGCTTGGGCAACCACATAGATGTTCATGCGATTAGTACCTACACCCAAGGTACCCCGCATGCCAGCAGTCCCAAAGGAAAGTGATCGATAAAACGCATCGGATAAGCCTTCTGGATCGTTGTCCATAAGCTGTTCGAGCTCTTCCAATAGTTCCGAATCTTCACAGCGCTTGTGCCACGCCTCAACAATGCTCTTCATCCTTGCGTCCATGCCCTCACCTTTCGCCCAAAGCCCAACACGGCATTGATAATGCCTACTCTACATTACACAATTATCGATCTGCGCAAGAAATACTCTGGATGAAATACCACTTAAACAACCAGATTTAGGTATAAGAGTCAACGACAAGAGAATGCCCGCAAGCCTTAAACAACCCCTTAAACAACCAGATTTAGGTACTGCGCCACGCCTGCCTCATCACAGCTCGCAACAACAACATCGGCAGCATCTCGCGCTTCTTTTGAACCATTTGCCATAGCAACACCTGTAGCTGCTACTTGTAGCATGCTTACATCGTTTAAGTTGTCGCCAAAGGCAACGGTTTGCGTAAGGGGAATGTCCAAGTACTCAGCAAGCCACACAAGGGCTTTTCCCTTCGTCGCCTGTACGTCGGTAACCTCCACATTATTTGCTAGTGAGCTCGCCCACGAAATGCTGGGGTTGGATGACACAGCTTCAATAATCGCTTCTCTATCCGTCTGGTCTCCCACAAACATGGTGATCTTTTCGATCTTGTCTACATTACGCAACAGCTCGGGAATCGTTTCATCAATGTGAATACGCATGCGACGCAAGGCTTTTCGATGTTCCGCATTTGAAACAAAGCGATCCAAGTACTCGTAACGAAAGCTCTCAACATATGCCTGGCCATCGATCATCACATCAAAGGTGATGTCGAGGTGTCCCAATTGCTGGTAAAGCT
>CAYTTI010000158.1:0-2649 GCA_964440675.1 uncultured Coriobacteriaceae bacterium | reverse complement strand
GCAAGTATGACTGATAGGGATACGTACCGTTTTCAATTTTAGGCTTGAGCTCAGCGTGAATGATTTGAAAAACAGCTTTGGGCATGACGATCCTAAACCGTTCCTCCCGTGTGCCACATGCAGTGCTTGTACACCCGCGCACGATGCCGATGTGCGTATCATCGTGCTCCGCATTTTTGCCCTGCGCGTAAAGGTCATGTGCGCTCGTGTGCAAGCATGTGCACTCGCGTGCAATATCGATACTGTGGCATTTTACACTGCTCCACACCGCCGCGAAAGGGAGAGAAACCATCTAACAAGTGCGAGCAAGTGCAATGCCGCCCTTTTCGTGCGTCAAGAATACCGTTCACCCCCAAAAACCGACCGTTCACAGAGTGAAGAAATGATGATCAAACATGTACGGACAAGTCGTAGATACTATCCCCGTATAACTTGTACGAACAAGCTAGTGGTTTTACGAGGCGCCGCGTAGACCGTTTGGCTGTTGTAGGTATGTGTACGGTGCAGCGCGGGTGGCACATCGCCTCGTTCCCGCGCTGGTAAGGAAAGGGGATTCCCTGCTATGATGCAGAAAATCCAAAAGTTTGGAGGGGCTATGTTCACCCCCGTCCTGCTATTCGCTTTCGCCGGCGTGATGGTGGGTCTGGGAACGCTCTTTACGACCGAAGTCATCTTCGGCTCCATCGCCGCCGCCGACTCCCTGTGGTACCAGTGTTGGAATGTGGTGCTGCAAGGCGGTTGGACGGTCTTCAACCAGCTGCCCATCCTGTTCGCGGTGTCGCTGCCAATCGGTTTGGCCAGCAAACAGAATGCGCGCTGCTGTATGGAGGCACTCGTCGGCTATCTAACCTTCCAATACTTCATGAACACCATTCTTACCCAGTGGGGCGGCGTGTTCGGGGTCGATATGTCGCTCGAAACCGGCTCCGACTCTGGTCTTGCCATGGTGTGCAGCATCAAGACCCTCGACATGGGCATGATCGGAGCTCTCATGATCTCCGGCATCATCATTGCCATTCACAACAAGTTCTTCGACTTCGAGCTGCCCGACTGGCTTGGCGTGTTCAACGGCTCCGTCCTTGTGTACGTGGTGAGCTTCTTTGCGCTGCTGCCCGTTGCCGTCGTCTGCTGCTTCGTGTGGCCACATGTGCAGAACGGCATTAGCGCCCTGCAAGGCTTCCTAATGGGTTCTGGCCTAGCGGGTGTGTGGGTCTTTATCTTCCTCGAACGCGCGCTTATTCCGTTCGGTCTGCACCACCTGCTCTATTCGCCGCTCTATTATGACAACGTTGCCGTGTACGGCGGCATCTACACGGCCTTTGCTAACGCCTTGCCCGAGATCGCCGCGTCCTCTGAGTCGCTTGCCGACCTTGCTCCTTGGGCTCGCTTCACCTGCACCGGCTGGTCTAAGATCTTCGGCTGCACCGGCATCGCAATCGCGTTCTACTCTACGGCCAAACCTAACAGACGCAAGGAGCTCTTGGGTCTGCTCATTCCCATTACACTAACCGCCATCGTATGCGGTGTAACCGAGCCCATCGAGTACACGTTCCTGTTCATCGCGCCTCCGCTCTTCGTGGTACACGCTGCGCTTGCCGCAACACTCGCCACGGTCATGAACGCCTTCGGCATCGTAGGCGTGTTCTCCGGCGGCCTAATTGAAATGAGCTCGCTGAACTTCATCCCACTCATGGCGAATCATTGGGGGCAGTATCTCACGGCACTCATTATTGGCCTGGTATTCGTAGGTATTTACTTCGTTGTGTTCCGTACGCTCATCCTTATGTTCGACTTCAAGACCCCTGGCCGCGAGGAGGACACCGCCGAGATCAAGTTCAAGTCGAAGGCCGACTATCGCGCCAAGCAAGCTGGCATCCAAGTAGAAGGCGCATCCAAGAACGCTCTGCTCGCTGCCAATATCCTCGATCTTCTCGGTGGCGCTGAGAACGTGAAAGACCTTACCAACTGTGCGACCCGCCTGCGCCTGAATGTCCTCGATGAGACGCTCGTGGCCGAAGATCCTGATTTTAAGGCTATCGGTACGATGGGCTGCTCGAAGAACGGCAAATCGGTTCAGGTTATCGTTGGCCTGTCGGTACCAATGGTACGCGAAGAATTCGAGCGCCTGCTACCTTAACGGCCGGCCAGCTGCCGCCACGCTGCAAACAACAGACTGTGCGTGCCGCATGTGGTCGCGGCGGCACGCTGAGTCATCCCAGGTATATTCGAGCGACCGAAATCTAGGGAGGCATGTTATGTCCAAAAAGTCGTATGCGGTTACCATTGCTGGAGGCGGATCGACCTTCACCCCTGGCATAGCGCTCATGCTGCTTGAGGAGCGCGACCGATTCCCGGTGAACAAGATCATCTTCTATGACAACTTTGCTGAACGCCAGGAGGTCATCGCCAAAGCATGTGAGATCTACTTCAAGGAGAACGCACCCGATATAGACTTCAGCTACACAACCGATCCCGAGACCGCCTTCACCGGCGTCGACTTCGTGCTCGCGCATATCCGTGCTGGCCTCTATGCCATGCGCGAGAAGGATGAGAAGATCCCACTGAAGTACGGTGTGGTTGGCCAGGAGACCTGTGGGCCTGGCGGTATCGCGTACGGCATGCGCTCCATCGGCGGTGTTATCGAGATTC
>CAYTTI010000157.1:0-2650 GCA_964440675.1 uncultured Coriobacteriaceae bacterium | reverse complement strand
TGTGTTGTCGGGGGCGGAGCGTCAGGTATAGTCGCAGGTATCGTGGCAGCAGAAGCAGGCGCTTCGACCCTGGTACTGGAAGCAGGGGTAAGTTGCGCGCAAAGTATTCTCGCTACGGGAAATGGCCGGTGTAACTTTGCTAATGAGGAAATATGCAGTGCCTACTACAACAACCCCGAGTTTTTCGAGCAGGTAGCAGGCTCACATCCTCTGCGCGATATCCTAAGCTTTTTTGAGGGTTGTGGTCTTCTGTGGACAGCTGAAGAAGGTAGGTTGTATCCACGTAGTTTCCAGGCCGCGTCCGTACGCAATGTATTGCTGGGACGGGCCAAACGTGCAGGTGTGGTACTTGCCCCAGCCCGCCAGGTCACCCACATAGAGCGAGACCCTCACGAACAGCACTGGATCGTACGTATACAACATGGCTGGGAGCAGGAAGCAGCCCCACAAGCCAGCATTGAGGCAAGCTCCTGCATTCTGGCAATGGGTGGCGTATCTGCACGTCCGCTTACCATAAGCCCCGAAATTCCCTCACTTGCGCGCACCTTTACTCCTGTACTCTGCGCCTTGCGTACACACTCCCCTATCCTGCGTGAACTCGATGGCAGGCGCGTTCGGTGTAAGGCTTCTCTCATCCGTAATGAGCGCGAACGCTACTGTGAGACAGGAGAAGTGCTGTTTCGCTCAGATGGTCTGTCGGGAATCGTCGCCTTTAACCTTTCGCGCTATGCGCAAGCGGGTGATAGTGTTGCGCTCGATTTAGTTCCCGAGTTGAACGAGCTTGAGCTCACGTCCCATCTTGTTACCCGTATGTCGCAGCATCTTGATGCCAGCGTTTCGCAACATCTTGATGCTTGTACTTCACAAGGTCTCGCCGCTCGCGCATCGCAGCATTCTATCAATCGTGCATTAAAGGCTCTTGAAACAACATTGTGTGGCCTGCTCGATCCAGTAGTAGCACGGACGCTGAGTCGTGTGGTTAGTGAAGGTCTCGCGCCCAAGCAAACATGTCAAACAGCCAAACAAACATGCCGAACGGTATGCCAAGAAGCCTCGCAACTCATAAAGCATCTGACCTTTGCTATCCAAGGATTTGCGCACACCGAACGTGCGCAGGTTATGCGCGGAGGCATAGATACGTCGCTGCTTAACCCAGGATCTCTAGCCATTGCACACAGCCCGGGACTTTTTGCCTGTGGCGAAGCGATCGACATCGATGGAGCCTGTGGTGGTTACAACCTGTCCTGGGCATGGCTCAGCGGCATGCGCGCAGGTGCTGCAGCAGCTACCTATACCCTCATGCACGCCTGCGCGCACGCCGACGTGTAGCGTAGGTAGAGCTGCGCCTGGCTCCTTGACGCAGCCGCCGCATCACCTCGTCTTCTGTGGTGTGCTCAACGAGCGCTCGCACTCCCACCAGTTGGTCGCGCAGTGCCGCAGCGCGCTCGAAGTCCATGGCCTCAGACGCGGCAGCCATCCCCTCTTCGAGGCTCGAAATAATGCGCAGCACCTCTTCGCGCGGCAAGACTGAAAGCTCCTTGGCTAAGGCTTGGGCAGCACCCACCGGTTCAGTGCCAGCGATCATCGGTTCAGTGTCAGCACCACCCGCTAATCCGGCGTCAGTACCACGTGCCTCGGTTGGTGTGAAGAAGGCACCATGTCCCAACTCATCGCCTTTCGCACGGCTACGTCTGTCGACATTGTCTGCTGCTTCTTCAATAAAGCTTGAAATATCCGAGATCGCTTTGCGTACGGTTTGGGGCTCAATACCATACTTCTCGTTGTATGCCTCCTGAATTCGCCGGCGACGACGCGTTTCATCTATTGCAACCTGCATGGAGTCGGTCACGTTGTCGGCATACATGATGACCGCGCCGGAGACATTGCGCGCAGCACGCCCCATGGTTTGAATAAGCGAGCGACGATTGCGCAAAAAACCCTCTTTATCTGCATCGAGGATGGCAACCAGAGACACCTCGGGGATATCCAGTCCCTCACGCAAGAGATTGATACCTACGAGCACGTCAATTGTGCCCTGGCGTAAATCACGAATGATGCCTACGCGGTCAAGCGTTGCCGTATCGGAGTGCATATAGTTAACCTTCACCCCCGCATCGAGCAGGTGGTCGGTCAAGTCTTCCGCCATACGCTTGGTAAGGGTGGTCACCAACACGCGCTCCCCTTTGGCCGTGCGCGTGCGAATCTCTTCTTCCAAATCGTCAATCTGGCCACGAACAGGACGAACTTCAATCTTAGGATCAAGCAAGCCTGTGGGGCGGATAAGCTGTTCCACATGGTTTTGCGAAACCGACTCTTCGTAGTCGCCAGGAGTAGCCGATACGTAGATAAACTGCGGAACACGTGCTTCAAACTCATCGAAGCGCAATGGGCGATTGTCTAGCGCCGATGGCAGGCGGAAACCATGTTCTACCAAGGTGACTTTTCGCGAGCGGTCACCCTCGTGCATCCCGCGGATTTGCGGTACGGTAACGTGGCTCTCATCGATAATGCACAGCATGTCGCTTGGAAAGTAGTCGATAAGCGTGTAGGGAGGCTCTCCCGCCATACGCCCATCAAGGTGGCGGGAGTAATTTTCGATACCGTTGCAATAGCCCATGTTCGCAAGCATATCCAAGTCATAGCCCGTACG
>CAYTTI010000156.1:0-2661 GCA_964440675.1 uncultured Coriobacteriaceae bacterium | reverse complement strand
TGTCCTCCTGCTCTACATATGTCCCGGGCGCATTTCCTACGTAGTAGTATCACTGGTTCTGCTCGCTGTTGGTGGTGTAGCGTGCTACCGCTTATTCAGTCACGTACAAACCCGTATCGACATTTGGCTGGATCCCTTTGAAGACCCCTCGGGCTCGGGCATGCAAATCGTGCAGTCACTTTTCAGCCTGGCAGATGGCGGGCTGGTAGGCAGCGGTGTAGGAAATGGCCTGCCCACTTTGATTCCACTTGTCAGCACTGACTTTATCTTCTCCGCAATCGGCGAAGAAATGGGGCTTTTGGGAGGCGCAGCCATCCTTATGGCGTTCATGCTTTTTGCGGTACGCGGCTGCACGACAGCAGCACGTGCGAAATCCGACATGGCAGCCTTTACCGCTGCAGGGCTGACTGCTTCCATATCGTTTCAGGCCTTCCTTATTGTCGCTGGCGTTACTGGTCTTTTGCCCCTCACCGGTGTTACCCTGCCCTTTATGAGCCGTGGCGGCAGCTCACTGCTTTCAAGTTTCATCATTGTTGCCCTCCTTATGCGCGCGGGTGACCAAGCGACCGGACGCGGAAGCCAAATCCAAGGATCTGGCGTAAGTGCAGCACAGACGTCTCATTTTGCATCATTGTTGCCAAAGGCGAGCAGCGCCCTTGCCGAGCAGGTAACTCATGGCAGCCATCTGCGTGCTCGTTTTGGTCTCTTAACAGCCGAGTCTGGTGTGTTGGGACGCGTCGCCCTCGGCAAGCGTCTCGTTGTGCTTGTAACCTTTTTTACCCTGATATTCGCTGCCACCATTGGCAACCTTACCTACATTCAGGTAGTTAAGGCGAGTGAGTACCAGGATATGTCCATCAACAATCACACCATCGCGCGCAGCGCCTATGTACAGCGTGGCTCCATTATTACTTCCGATGGTGTCACACTTGCTACCAGCGTTGAGCAAGAAGACGGCACCTATCTGCGCACCTATCCTCAGGGCTCACTGGCATCACATGTGGTGGGGTATTATTCGACCCAGTACGGAGCAAGCGGTATTGAACTCACATTCAACGAAACGCTTACCGGCCATACCGACTATTCCAACTGGATGAACGCGCTGTACTCCATGGCAGGCGTATCAATTCCTGGCAATACCGTAGTACTCACCATCAACTCACAGATCCAAGCTCTGTGCGAACAAGCCTTAGAAGGCTACTCTGGAGCCATCGTGGTCTTGGATCCGAACACCGGTGCCGTACTGGCTGAAGCATCTGCTCCCACCTACACCAACGACCAGCTCGAATCTATTATATCCAGCGGGTCCACAGCAGGTGAGCTCGTGAATCGTGCCACCGAGTCGCTCTATGCCCCCGGCTCTACCTTTAAGATAGTAGCCCTAGCTGCAGCCCTCGATTCAGGTGCCGCAACGCTCGACTCTGTCTACAATGCTGCAGCATCGATCGAATATGACGGTGCAGCGGTAACCAACAACCACGATGCCGACTACGGCAACATCACCCTACGAGAGGGTTTGGCGCTCTCTTCCAATACAGTGTTCGCCCAGGTAGGTGTACAGATTGGTGCATCTACCCTCGTAAGCTATGCACAGGCCTTTGGCTACGGCACAAGTATCGGTCAGGACTTCACCACCTCTCCTTCGCTCATGCCCGAGCCATCTGAGATGTCCACCTGGGAGCTCGCTTGGGCAGCATGTGGCCAGCCCGTTGGAGAGCATGACAGTCCTGCCGGCCCGCAAACCACCGTCATGCAAAACGCAGTTATTGCCGCAACCATTGCGAACGGCGGTATTGCCATGAGTCCATACGTGGTTGACCATATTCTCTCGCCCGAAGGTGCCACGATTTCCACCACTTCACCGCGCACATTGACGCAAGTTATATCGTCCTCGACCAACCAGTCTCTCCAGGAAGCTATGCTTGCAGTAGTAGAGAGTGGCACAGGTACCGCCGCGCAGGTCTCCGGTGTGCAGGTGGCGGGTAAAACGGGTACCGCCGAAGTAGGTAATGGAACGGCAAATTCGTTGTTTATAGGATATGCGCCCTACGACAGTCCCACACTTGCAATTTCAATCTGCATTGAAGGACAGCAAGGCGAAAACGTTGAAGGTTTGGCTGCAAGCATCGCAGGGCCGCTGATAGCACAAATACTTGCTATCCAAGCTCAGGGAGCAGGATAAGTACTATGGAGGAGAAGCACACATGACAGAGCGGGTTCTTGGTGGACGCTACACCCTTCAGGATAAGATTGGTACGGGCGGGATGGCTATCGTGTACCGTGCTATCGACAATGTCTTGGATCGTGCTGTTGCTATTAAAATTATGCTTCCTCAGTATGCAACCGACCCATCCTTTGCTGCACGCTTTAAGCAGGAGGCACAGTCGGCGGCGGCTTTGCAAAGTCCCTACATCGTGTCAGTATACGACTGGGGTCGGGATGGTAATACCTACTACATCGCCATGGAGTACTTGAGGGGCACCGACCTCAAAAGCGGCATCCGTAATCATGGAGCGCTTGATTGTCGCAAGGTGGCACAAATTGGTCGCCAAATTGCACAGGCGCTCTCAGTCGCACATCGACACGATATTATTCACCGCGATATTAAGCCGCAAAACATCATGGTGCAGCCCGACGGCAACATCAAGGTGATGGACTTCG
>CAYTTI010000155.1:0-2667 GCA_964440675.1 uncultured Coriobacteriaceae bacterium | reverse complement strand
CCCGCATACGCTGCATCAATACGTTCCATAAGTGCGCCCTGAAAGAATGGGCCAAGGAAGTCTGCGTTCTTGGTCTGAAAGCTACCATCTTGGGGTGTTAAGACCAACTCGATTGTCTTTATACGCTGCACGGAAGATCCTATCACGGTATATCAAGGCATATGAGATTGAGTAATAGAATACGACTCGCTCGTTGCTCGCGGTTGCTCGCACCCAATATCTGAATTTCTAACAGTCAACTAGTTTTTGCGGCTCCCCAAACCGTGCGGTACTTCTGGTTTCGGCTTCTCGTCTCCCCGATGCACTCGATGAGTCCCTCGACCGATATATTGAAGCAGCTGCCCGCCAACGCAGCCCTGCTCGCCTTACACCAAGCGCAGCCCTGCTTGTCCTATAGCAAACGCAACAGCACCTCTTTGAACTGCTTGTCCAATATGTCTTATAGCAAGCGCAGCGATACCTCTTTGAGCTGGTTGCCCGAAACCTCACTAGGAGCTCCGCTCATAAGATCAGATCCTGAGCTTGTTTTGGGGAATGCCATAACATCACGAATGGACGTAGCTCCTGCAAGCAACATGCATATGCGATCCAGTCCCAGAGCAAAGCCGCCCATAGGAGGTGCACCAAAACGCAAAGCCTCCATTAAGAAGCCAAACTGTTCCTGAGCACGAGCCTCGCTAAAGCCCAAAAGTTTGAGCACGCGCATTTGCACGTCGGCATCGTGAATACGCATGCCGCCGCCACCCACTTCATAGCCATCCATGACAAAGTCGTAGGTATGTGATCCAACTGCCAAGGGATCTGTCTCAAGCATGTCAATTTGATCCTCAAACGGCTGAGTGAATGGCTGGTGCTCCGACGCATATGCTTTGCGATCTTCGTCCCAGTGGAACAGCGGAAAGTCCACGACCCACAAGAAATCATGGTCTTTACGCTCTATATTAAGTGCCTCGGCCATGTGTGTGCGCATGCCGCCCAGAATTTCATCGGCGGCCAGACGGCTCGCCACCGCAAACATGAGCAGGTCGCCCGCTTCTACTTCCATCTCTTGGCAAAGCGCCGCCATTTCTTCATCGGAAAAGAACTTAACGATGGGACTCGTAATTGAGCCATCCGGACGATAGGCAATGTAGGCAAGCCCTTGAGCCCCAAACTCGGCAGCCACATCTGCCAAGCGATCAATTTGTGCACGTGGCCAGCTACCCGCACCTTTTGCGTTAATTGCCTTAACGCACATACCCTCGGTTGTTGCCGCACCGGCAAAGAGTTTGAACTTCGAGCTTGCAAAAATATCCGTTACGTCGTGCAAGGTCATACCAAAGCGCGTGTCGGGCTTGTCGGTGCCATAGGTATCCATGGCCTCCCAATATGACATCCGTCGCAACGGAGTAGGCATTTCAACGCCCACTGAGGCCAAAGCCTCTGCAATAACCTCTTCGAGAGCAGACATAACATCGTCTTTGCTCACAAAGCTCATTTCGAGGTCTACCTGAGTGAACTCAGGCTGGCGATCGGCGCGCAAGTCCTCGTCGCGGAAACACTTTGCCACCTGATAGTAGCGCTCGATCCCGCCTACCATAAGAAGCTGCTTCAAGAGCTGAGGCGATTGCGGCAGGGCATAGAAATTGCCCGGCTGAGTACGACTGGGAACAATGAAGTCACGCGCACCCTCGGGCGTGGACTTGAAAAGTGCGGGGGTTTCCACCTCAATAAATGCACGGTTATGCAAAGCCCGGCGAATGGCAAAGGTAAAGTCATTGCGCAAGCGTATGTTTTTGGCAAGCTCAGGACGGCGCAAATCGAGATAGCGATAGCGCAGGCGCACATCCTCGCTGGTATCTATGCCATCTTCGATGGGGAAAGGGGGCGTTTGCGAGCGGTTAAGAATTTCGATGTCGCGTATTAATACTTCGATCTCACCCGTGTCGATTTTAGGGTTGTACATATCCTCAGGACGTTTGCGCACCGTACCAGAAACCTTGATGACCCACTCACTACGCAATGTCTCTGCCGCGTGAAAGGCGACACACCCCGAATGCTCAGGGTCGAAGGTAAGCTGCGTTACGCCAGCTCTATCGCGCAGGTCAACAAATATAAGACCACCGTGGTCACGACGACGCCACACCCAGCCGGTAAGCGTAACGGTGGCTCCCACGTCGGCTGGACGCAGCTCTGAGCAGGTGTGGGTGTGAAGAGAATGGGTTGACATGTAATTAGTTCCTCTCATCTGTCATGCCCCGTGTCGATACGGGCAACGGACTCACAGACGGCGCTCGATGTGTAAACAGCACACCGAGAGCATACGACCCAACATACTAGCAGCTCGCACGACTAAAGTATAAGATGCACATGATCAGACACCTGTAAATAGCACCAAGCGCCTCTAAGGAGCGCAAAACGCCTGTAAGTAGAGGAGTTATGTATGGCATATTCAACCGTTGTCTTCGATCTCGACGGCACCATTTTGAATACCTTGGACGACTTACATGCCTCTATGAATTACGCTCTCGCTCAATACAAGCTACCTGAACAGACCCTCGATGAAACCCGCATGTACGTAGGTAATGGCATCCGCCATCTCATTGAATGCTCACTTCCTAAAGGAAGCTCTCATGAGCTCTTTGAGCAGGTACGCACAACTTTCAGCGAGCACTATTCTGTACACGC
>CAYTTI010000154.1:0-2689 GCA_964440675.1 uncultured Coriobacteriaceae bacterium | reverse complement strand
GGCCATACAGTGCGCAAATATCCTGCTTGGTGTACCGGAAACTACCGGACTTGCCAGTGTTTCTGCTGCTGTGTAGCAGTTTCTGCGCAAACAGCAGAGAGAGGTGGACGATACGCTCCGTGCCAAAGCTTGTACCGAGAATATCTACAATGCGCATCAGGCATGCGGTGTATGTCACGTAAGCGATACACCTCACATCTCACATGAAAGAGCTTAATAAGACGCAAAGGTTGCGGAAGGAATAGGCATGACAACGTACGAGCCCTTAACTGTTTCAACTATGGCTGTGGCTGAAGGTGAATGTGAACTTGAGGCATGCGAAGGTGGGATATGCGCTGCCCAAGGCATTCGTGCTGCAGGAGTCTTTGCGGGTTTTCGCCACAATCCGGGACGCAAAGACTTAGCCCTCGTGGTAGCAGATGAGACCTGCACCTGTGCTGCCACCTTTACACAAAACTGCTTCTGTGCAGCACCGATTCAGGTTTCACGTCCGCGTGCGGCACGAGGCAAGGCACGCGCTGTCGTTATCAATTCGGGTAACGCTAATGCCGCCACCGGCGAGCAAGGTACTAAGGTGGCGCTCGAATCTGCAGAAATTGTTGCGAACGAGTTGGGATGTGCGCCGGAAGAGGTATTGGTTGCATCGACCGGCGTTATTGGTGTGCCCATGTCGACAGAACCTTTTCTCAGTGGCGTTCCTGCGGCTGCAGCAAAGCTCGATGCGAGTGCGGGCGCAGCACAGGCTGCTGCCTGTGCCATTATGACTACCGACACCCATCCCAAAGAGAGCTCTTACCGAGTAACAACTCCTACTCATACTGGTCATGCTGGTCATGCGAGTGGCGCAGGTACGACCCCAGGTAGCGCAGCTGCGACCCAGGGCAACGCAGGCACGACCCAAGGCAGTACGGCCGCAATCCAGAACAGCGCAGGCACGACCTGTATACATGTTGGTGGCCTTGCCAAGGGATCAGGGATGATCCAGCCTAACATGGCAACCATGCTCGCCGTCGTTACCACAGATGCTCTCGTGAGCGTGGAGGCTGCGCAGGCCGCGCTCACCTATGCGGTGAACAACAGCTTTAATAAGGTGACGGTCGACTCCGATACCTCTACGAATGACTGTTGCTTCCTGCTCGCAACAGGCAAGGCCCAAGGTGATGTTATCGAGTGCGACTCGCCGGGATTTCATGCCTTTGCCGCGGGAGTCCGAGCGGTGTGTGAGGATTTGGCGCGCCAAATCGCTGCGGACGGAGAGGGTGCGACCAAACTCATAACGGTTGATGTGATGGGGGCACACTCAGCAGAGGATGCCGATACCGTTGCACGCTCTATTGCGAACTCGCCCTTGGTGAAAACGGCTGTGTTTGGCCATGACGCAAACTGGGGCAGAATTGCTGCGGCTGCAGGTAAAAGTGGTGTTGTATTCGACCAGTACGAGGTAGACATCGACTTTTTGGGGGTGCCCACCTGTCGCAAGGGGCTTTCGGTACCCTTCGATGAGGACGACATGCTGAAACGCTTCGAGGCGAACGAAATTCCAATTGTTGTAAGCCTGGGGTCGGGAGCCTATGCCACGCGCGTGTGGACCTGTGACCTTACCCACGACTACGTAAGCATTAACGCCGATTATCGAACCTAGGAGAAGCGGAGAAGCGGTGCAGCATTTACACAACACACAATTAACGGCGGCGATGCAACGTGCCGAGGTACTGGTAGAAGCGCTTCCCTGGATTCATGAGGTAAACGGCAAAACGATTGTCGTGAAGTACGGCGGGGCTGCCATGGAGTCGCCTGAGCTGTGCAAGCAGGTAATTGCCGACATCGAGCTGCTAAAGCTCGTGGGTGTGCGCATTGTGCTGGTACACGGTGGCGGCAAGGCGATCAACCGTCTGCTCGAGCGCTTTGGGCTTGATGTGAGCTTTCACCAAGGAATGCGCGTTACAGACGACGACACCATGGAAGCAGTACAGATGGCCTTGGTTGGTCAGGTAAACCAATCGCTCGTTTTAGCCTTAAACGAGTATGACAACAAGGCAGTGGGGCTCTCTGGTCTTGATGGATGCATTTTGCGCTGTGAGCAGCTCGACCAACATCTTGGACGCGTTGGTGAAGTGGTTGAAGTTCAACGTGAGCTTATAGAAACCGTTCTGGCTGATGGCTATATACCAGTTATTGCGAGCGTAGGTTACGGACAAGATGGGCTCTACAACGTTAACGCGGACATTGCGGCGAGCAAGATTGCCCAGGCTCTTGAGGCCGATACGCTCGTATACCTCACCAACGAGGATGGTCTGTATGCCGAATATGGCCAGCCCGACAGCCTTATATCGCTTTTAACCCGTTCGGAAACACACAACATACTTCAAGGGAGTGCGGTGGACGAAGGTATGATTCCCAAAATAACTTCCATTGCCGAGGCGCTCGATGCTGGCGTTGGTGACGTACGCATTATTAACGGAACCTTCCCACACTCTTTGCTTATTGAGATCTTTACGGATGCGGGCATGGGTACGATGTTTATTCAGGACGAGAAGGAGTAGTCATGAGTAGCAAGGATATGGTGGCAAGTGAGGATATGATGACAGAACACGTGGGAACCGTGAGCAAAGATGTACAGGTGGCCGACGAAACTTACCTTATACACAGCTATGGGCGTTTGCCCGTTGAATTTGTCTCGGGTAAGGGG
>CAYTTI010000153.1:0-2705 GCA_964440675.1 uncultured Coriobacteriaceae bacterium | reverse complement strand
TGAAGACCTCGGGGAACAGCTCGCGCATCCGCTTGAGCCTCTCAGCAATGAGGTCCATAGAGTCGGAGGTGACTTTATTCAGACTCATTGAAGTCCATCCCCTCCTGATGTGACAAGCCGGTAACAGCCAGCACTTCTTTGCGAATATTTTCATTATTAGTCGCAAAAGGCAGTCCAAATCCCTCAAAGAAGCGCACCAAAACAGAGCAGGTGACCGTTTGATCAATATCCCCATTTTCCGGGATGACAGGCGGAGTGCGCTCATCGATGGTTCCGAAACATGGGAAGCCATGTTTTTGCACATACTCGGAATACGAGGATGTCGAAAATTCGACGATGGTTCCCTGCAGATTCTCGAACTCATAGGCCTCCGCAAAGTCAGCGCGGTGCCGGCCCCTCTCCTTGGCGTACTTTTTAACCGCAGAACAAACTGTCAGTAATTGAACTATCGAGCTCTTTCCGTCTACAATTTGAACTAAGTCTATGTTTTGAATTGGGCGAAGCTTCTGCAAACGCCGAATCGCCTCTTCGCGTTCTTCCGCCTGCAGAAGCGTAAGCGGGACGCTGAGCTTTATCGATCCATCATGAAAGAGCTCAATAGTTGGGCTAACGTTATCAACGATATTGCCTCTTCCTGATTTAAAAATTAATGAACTATGGGAATGCTGGCAGATATAGCCGGTTAGACCGCAGGATGATATATTGCGGAGCATGGAACCTGTCATCTCATCAAAATCGGCAAAAAGGAAAGGCCGACGGGCGGGATGCAGGATCTTTAAGAAGATATCTACAATCGGGAGTTTATACTTTGATGAGCCCGCCACCATCTGTGTCGGCGGAAAATAAACGGTCCGATGGCAGAATTGCTCAATTTCTTCCTGTTTCCTTCTCGCTTTTTGGTGTAAATCAATGAGGATGTGACTATCTGCCTTCGCGGTGAATTGCTCCGAGCTTGAACCAACGCGCACAAACACTGAACCGTCAGCAATATAAGGCGGTTCTATACCCTCCTGAATTTCAACGACAAGCACTCCTTTTCCAGAGCCACCATCCTCAACATACCTGGTTTCGAATCGAGGCAACGGTGATATATGGCGTCGTACAATCTGGGCAATTGTTTGATCAAAATCAGAGCGAGTGCGAGAAATCCCTGCATAAGTACCGTCATTGCAAATCCCAACAAATAGCCAGCCACCGTTTGCATTTGCAAAGGAGGTAATAATTTTCGGCACTTTCTTCTGAACTGAAAGGTCCCAGGTGCTCTTATATTCGACAGCGTAGCCCTCCTCAATCTCCTTAAGCTGTTTGAAATCATCGAATTCTATGGATGACAATGTCTTGGCATCGCCATTACTATCATGCAAGGGACATATCATCTGTTAGCTCCTATTTCAGACAGATAAATCAGCAATCTCATCGAGGGTGCCTTTGATCCCCTTTTCAATCTCCCGCAGTTTCATTCGGAGCTTCGCCGACTCGTTGAGCGTCAGATTCTTATCGCGTCTTTGTTCAACAATGCGGTTTTGCTCTGCCGCAAGGGCATCTCGCTTCGTGGAAAGTTCGAGCAGATGCTCCCTGTCAGTGGGCTCGCAGACCGGATAGAAGCCGAGCGCATCCACCAGTCGTCCGAGACGCAGAGACCAAGAGAGCTCTTGCACGTAGAAGAAGAGATCTTCCTGCGGAAGGGCCTCGAACGCAAGCGCGGCGAGCATCGGCGCATAGCGCGTATCTCTCGGCACGAACCTGCCCGTCATAGCCGCGCTCTCGACCACGGTGGCCCCACGCTCGGCGAGGCTCATTCTTGTGACGCTGCAGCTCATGCAGATCTCGTCACCGTTCTCGAGGAGCAGCACCGTCGGGTTGGGAAAGCATGCGTGCAGGACGCACGCCAACTCGGCGTAGGCAGCAGACCTTCCCGTAAGCTCGCAGCGCAGGAAGATGACACTCTCAATGTCCCGCTCGTCATCGACATGCGGCGGTATGCGCGTCGTGGACTTTTGCACGGTCGCGTAGTGTTCGAGACGCGAGACCGCATCGAGCGTGCGCTGCTCCAACCTAGAGAGGTTGCCGTTTCGCGCGAGTACGGTCTTTGGAACCCTCTTGCCGCCAGCAAGAGCCGCGTCGGGCAGTTTGAAGATGTCGTTCCACTCCACGCTCATCGCAGCGCCACAAAGCTCACGAGCGAGTAATCGTCAAATCCGGAGACGGCTGCCCCGCCCACCTCACCGAGGCTGAAGAGCGAGTCGATGCCCCTTTCCTCCTGCACGCCAGTGATGGAGGAGACAACTGTGTTGAGCAGGTCGGTATAGGCGTCCATGCGCAGGCCATCCCTCGTCTCTCGGTTGAAAGCACGGCAAAGGTCAACTATCGGCTCAATCTGTCCGGAACACGCCGACCTCATGATGTCGAGCGCCGCCTTGGGCTGGACGTGCTTGGTAATACGCGCCCCGTCGACCGTGACGTATACCACGTAGTACGGGAAGGTGGGATTGCCGTCCATGGGATTCCGCGCATCGTCGTTCTGCATGAGGCAGAAGATAACTCCGGGTCCCACCTCATCCCGCAGCTCGGTGGGAATGGGTGCCACAGCATGAATGCCCATGGGGGCTTTCTCTAGAAGACCCGGGTGCTCCTTCTCATAGCGCTGGAGCTCCACGCGGAAGTCGTCAAACTGCAGGTCCGTAATGGAGATGCCACCCGAGATG
>CAYTTI010000152.1:0-2745 GCA_964440675.1 uncultured Coriobacteriaceae bacterium | reverse complement strand
TCTTGTATTCACGCGCAACCGCAAAGCCACGAATAACCTTGAATACCCAGGAATTGAGAATCTTAAAGATTACATCAAGCTGCATAAAGAGCATGGCGACAACGATACCGATAGCTAAGCCAATCGAGATGTCGGTGGAAGCAGAAATACAGGCGGTAACGGTAGCCACCAAACCGGCCATACCGTAATCGGGTACCGAGGATCCACCCAAACCAGCAACTCCCATGGACATAAGCTGTACAGTACCACCTACCACGAGTCCAATATTGGGGTTTCCTAAAATGATGCCGCACAACCAGCACACCAGCGTGTACTGAAAGGCGAGGAGCTGAGTGGCATACTGATCTGCCGCACGAATGCCCGAAAGCATAACGACGAGAATAAACTGAATCGCGTTGACTTCCACGTGTATCTCCCTTCCTTACATTGAGATGTATTCAGAAATAGGAACAGCCTTGTCGGTGGTCATATAGCGAACCTCGACCTTGGTTCCCTGAGCAACGATCTTTTGATAGATGGGAATTTGTTCCTCGTAGATAAATGCACGCCGGCCAGCCTGTATACCTGGCGTACCCTCCGGCGGAAGCTCCGTCAAACCGAGTGTGAGGATGGGGACTTTCTGTCCCATCTCCACCAAGTCGAGAAATGTTTGTGGGTCTCGTGCGATCACAAACACCGTGTGATTGTCGTACTTTCCCGCCTTGAAGTTTGCATAGGCGGTCTCGTGGTTGATAATCGATAAAGCCTGCCCCGAGGGCTTCGACAGCTTCATAGCTCCCTTGCGCACCTCGTCGTTCGCGGTGTCGTCATCGATGATCATGGTGCGTTGCGATCCGTACGTGGGACACCAATATCCCTGGACGACGCCGTGAAGCAGACGGTAATCGATCCTTCCTGCAATAATGCTCACGTCCTTCCTCACTCCTTCCACATACAACGGGTTGCACCATAAAGCCCCAAACCCCATGGCAACAACCGACCCTGAACCACCTCATCTCACGGTAATTGCAGTGGCACCAAAAAGCTTTCTCAGCAGGAAGAATCAGCAGGCACGCAGCACATCCAACAGTGCATGCCTAGCATTGAGCAGTCTGTGTGAAGTTTTCGACACTACCTCTCGACACAAAGACTAATGCTTGGCTGCGGCATGAGCGACCAATCCGAGCCCCTTAGCACTATTCATCTTCGAGCACGATGTTGGCGAACGCTGCTTTGGCTTCTCGATCGGCCAAGGGTACGTGCAGCATATGATGCACATAGGCAATCTCAGAGATAGGAATCTCTACCCGGTAACGATTGCACATATCCGAAAACGCCTCACGAAACCACCCTACGAAATCCGCATGTTCCACGAAAAAGCGTTCTGAATCGGGATGGGTATCGATGAAATTCTTGGTAACAAGCCGCTCAATAAGCCCGCAAAGGTGTACATACACGGCGATGCGGCGGCGGGCATCTATCGCCTCGCCTGACAGCTCTGAAAGATGTTGGACTGCATGATCTGCCTCTACAAAGAGCATCTCAGGGTTGAGGATAGTAATGGACTCGATGACGCTTCTTAGCGTGAGGTTGCGCAGTAGATTTGAATGAAACTCCATGATCCCCTTAGAGCCGAGCATGGGAAAGAGAGCCTTATCAATCAGCTCGGAATGACCTTTGTACAGAATGTCCTCGACTCCCACAAACGGCACAGACGACACGCCCGGATCCATAGTACCCACCACCACACGAACGCGATATGACGTGAAAATGGGTGCCTGGTTGCCGTGCTGAACGAGCTCGGCAATGTCGCAGGTAATAAACTGCATGTCGAAGTCACGAGAGGTGCCCTCCTGTTTAGGAAGGCTATCTTGTATGAGTTTGCGAATTCTATCTGCCGCCTCAACACCCGACTCCGAGCAGAACACCAGAGCCTCGCGCCTACCGCAGGCTCGTACAATGCTATAGCGTGGTCGACAGGCCTCGTCCACCCGCTCAAGCACCTGCTCCAGGTCCTCATGCGCCATGAGTGCTGCGCCCACTTCAAGCGCCACCCCGGTCGATACATTGTTAACAATACATACATCACAGTTAGCGAGTTTTGCTACTACGTCGTTGATCGTTTCGAGTGAACCCATGTCTACCAAGATCGCAATCGTGCGACAGTGTGCGTAATGTTCGAGTAGCTGGGAGAGTTGGCCAAGAACATCCGAGACATCCTGATCGTAAGCCATATCAATGGCCTCATACACGTGTTGATGCAGGATGCGCCCGACAGCGTCGGCGATGCTCGAAGCGGTTGAGTATCCGTGGCACATAATGACGCCAAGGTAGTCGCGGGGATTTGACGATTCTCGCATAATCTCAGCCACCTGCACAAAAAGCAGCAGAAGTGAGAATTCATTAAGAGCAACACCAAGCGACACGTTAACCTTGGACGAGATTTGACGCATCACCACATCTACGTTTGGCATGTTACGCGTTAGGATCTCAAGCGCACGAGCAATTAATTCACGATTCTTATAGTGCCACTGCGTGATGTACACTCCTCCCCAGAGCTGCATATAGAGCGACTGTGCAACAGTACGTGTTACACGCCGGGTAAGCTGAATACCATATGAACGGTTTGCCTCATCCACAATGGAGCTCAGTAGCTGTTCATACGACTCAACACGCGCGCTTACCGCGCGCTTCTCGAAGTTCATATAGTCCTCATAGGCCTTCATGTTCTCAGTGACATGCGAAAAGAACTCTGTAAAGCTTATG
>CAYTTI010000151.1:2071-2784 GCA_964440675.1 uncultured Coriobacteriaceae bacterium | reverse complement strand
TTGCAGTACACGCCACAACGTGCGGTACCACCGCAGTCGATAACGGCAAGGCAAATCTCTTCATCGGGTACCGTGGTTTTGAAGCCGTCAATGACCTCGCAGCCCATCATCTCGCCAACCTTAATGGCAAGAGGGCTCACGCCACCGCCAGTAATGCAGAGGACTTTATTACATGTCTCGGTTGGGGTGATAACCAACGGGCCACCCCATCCGCCCGAACCACGCGTGATTTTGATGCTTTTGTACATGTTCTACTCCTCACTTACCTAAGATTGAGCATTCTTTGTAAGCATGGCAAAAATACGCTCGGTTACGATGCCACGAATGAAGATAACAATGACGCCAACAATGAAGTAGCGAACAATGAGATCACCAGTGTCGAGACCAAGAGTAGTGATACCAGCAGCAATGCCCATGTATACGAAGAGCTCGCTTGCGTTAGCGTGAGGGAAAAGACCAGTTACTGGGTGAACAAAGCTTACCGCTGCATCGTAATATGCAGCCTTATACTTCTCATCGAGGAAGCGACCAAAGGAGTAACACATAGGGTTGCCCATGCAAATTACGGCAATTACGGGCAGGATGGTATAGCGAGTAACGCTGAACTTGGTTAACTTGCGCGCTGCAACTTCTACTTTTTCTTCACCAATAAGCTTGATAACTGAGTTGATGGCTGTCATAAGACAGACAAGCGTGGGAATGATGCCGGTAAT
>CAYTTI010000151.1:0-2061 GCA_964440675.1 uncultured Coriobacteriaceae bacterium | reverse complement strand
GACATAAACTGCTCTCCGCCTGCGGAGAACACCGACATGAAAACTTCTGCGCCTGTAGCAATAAGTTCCATACGTTATCCCTCCTCTTTCGTGACACTACTTTGATTTACCAACCACCTTCACCAGCTGGTCATCTGTCTGTTGCTTGTCCTGAACCTGGGTCTCTTCAATTACGTTCTCGGAGGTACTTGAACCCTCAAGGCCACGCTCTTCATCCTGAACGCGCTTCTCCCGATCCTTTTGAGCCTCGTTTTGAGGCATGCCATCTGGAATCGTACTATCTGGAGCCTCGTCTTGGGGCGTGCTATCTGGCTTTGGCGCAAGGCGCATTTCCAGTGCCTCCAGTGCCATAATGTAGCCGCGATAACGCTTTTGCTGCTTAGCATCCATCGCACGAAACTCGGCCAAAAAACTGTCAATCGAAGCACCGATTAGAGTTTTGCCCAGAAGTGTGTCGATAGGATGGCACCGCGCCAAGAAGGTCTTTCCATCCATCACCTCGCAACCTGTAATAATCCGATCCTTGTCACACGCCAGCACCACCAAGTACCCATTGAAGAAACGACCGCGCCTCTGTCCAAACCCAACATTTCCCAGCTTGTGAACGCGATGCACTGCATTTTTGAAGTTGCGGATTTGCAAAATGCCACCAATGCTCTGCATGCCAAACAGGGCAAACGCAATGGCAAACAGGTAGAGCACCTCTGTTGGCATAATGCAATCCCAACCTTTCTTGCGAGCTCGTATCGACCTATGACAGTCTGTTTGAAACTCGACTTGTTACACTGTCAAAAAACCTTACTCGCCCAAAACGACCACTTTGATCCTGCGGGTGCGCTCGCGCGTGCGGTCAAAGTCAACAAAGTATAGGCTCGCCAAACCGTTAAGCTGGAGCTGACCCTTTTCCACCTCATAGGTTTGATTGCTGCCCACAATGGTGGAGCGCAGGTGAGCATCGCCGTTAAGGAGCATGCGACGATCACCGCCCGGCAGCCATGCGTCAGCATCGGGCCAAGCCTCTACTGCTTCGTAATGCTGCACGCCCGGATAACGGTATGTTTTCCAGTCATGCTGCTCGGGGAATATCTTCTCCAAGCCGTCAGACAGGTCTGCCTGCAAGAAGGTGTCACCATCGGGTGTATGATCGTGATCGTATTCCTCAGAGAAGATTGAACAGGTCGTGTGGCACGACATGACCACTACGACACCTTCGTTTACGCCAGAGGCCTCCACGACACGGCGCACCTCATCGGTAATATCAACATAGGTAGGCTTGTTGGCCAGGGTTTCAATTTGAATCGTGTCCTTGTACACCGTCATGAACTAATCCTCCAGACAAAAATCAGTGCGCGCCTTATCGAGTGCGGCAAACATTTCATCAAGCATGGCAAGCGGATCATCTGCGGCAACAATGCCCGATGTGCCGCCTGTGCCATCAGCACCAAAACGGATTGCGTCGTACACGTTTTGTCCGTTGGAGATACCTGCAGCCTGCAAAACAAGCGTGGAGGGCGATACTTCCTTGACCCTCTGCGTTGAAGAACGCATGTAGTCCTCATCGGCTACCTGACCAGTGCCAATGAGGCTCGTAAGCTCACACACCATGACGTCTGGCTTGAGCGCCGCCAGGGTTGCTCCCTCTTCTACCGAGTCGGCGCATACCACACTGAGGATGCCCAACTCATTAGCGCGGGATATGGCTGCGGCAAGCTCGTGGATGGTGCAGGGATTTTCCGCGTGATTGAGGAAGGTCGCTTGAATACCAGCGTTCACCAACGCCTCGGGAAGCACATGACCCATCCCTCGTCCGGGGACAATACCGTCCATCGTTTGCGCACAGGGGGTAAGCGAGGTGTAAGTTTTCGCGATATATGGCAAATCAACCAATTGAGCAGTAAACAAGCAGTCGAAGTCGTACCGTTGTGCTAAGTCGTTTGCTTTTTGCGCAAGCTCAAAAATTGCATCACCATACAAATAGGACTTGGGGTTGACCACAAAAAAAGGTCTTCTTAGGCGAGCCTTCTCCATACGTGCTCCTCTCAACATTGAATGTGCATGCCC
>CAYTTI010000150.1:0-2844 GCA_964440675.1 uncultured Coriobacteriaceae bacterium | reverse complement strand
TTCAGCGCGAAACGCAGGCTCACCATCAGGACAACGGCACACAACATGCCAGCTAACACGCTCATGGCAAGGCTTACCAGCGATGTCTCATCCACGGTAAGCAGTGATCTTCCTGCAAGCAAACTCACCACACCAAGCGTCATCCCTGCAGTAAAGAGACCCGAAAGCAGTGCAAGCAAAACACTTGCCCTCAACACAACTGCCAGCATAACGAGTGCCACACCGAGTGCTGCTGCAGCAACGACAAGAGCTTGCACAAGTTCTTCGAGATCCAGCATGCTCTGCACGTCGTAGGTAGAAGAAACGCTCATACTGATGGGCATTTCTTCGGAGTTTAGCAGGGCACACAGAACTCGAGCATCTACTTCGCTGCTGAGCGTAAGCATGATGTTGCCGTCGGTTACTTCACTGTAGATCGTTGGCATAGTAAATACGATGCCGTCAATTACAACAGCGACGCTACCAGAATCCTCTGCAAGCTCCGCTGAGACCTCGGCATAGGCCTCAGTTCCCGCATCGTCGAGGTGGATACTCACAAGATAAATACCGTAGTATTCTTGCACTTCTGCACTCTCTACATCAGAGCCATCCATAAAGGAGGTGTAGGTTCCCTCTGCAAGCTCAACATCGGAAGAAGAACTCTCGAGCAACTCCAGTGCGTCAGCATCGCCAATTTCGTCCGAACGTACAAATTCAACAGAGCCTGGCTGCGCAAGATCACTTACAAGCGTCTCAAGGTCGTCGATGCCCGAGGCTTTGACATAAACCTGCTGGTCGCCCATCTGACGCACCAAAACATCGATACCGGTGTTCTCGAGACGATCTCGTAAGATGTCAACAGACGAAGCAATATCTTGTGCATCCACTTCGGCTTCCCCTGCCACATCTAACACTATGGCAGTGCCTTCATCTAAGTCGACAGCGGACGTGAGCCTCGTCCAGCCATTAATCGCAGCAAAAATACAGAAGGCTGTGAGTACAATCCCCACAAAGATAAAGGTCGCCTGTGTACGCATGTCATCAGACAGGCGTTTGCCTTGAGCCATATTGTCCACCTACATTTCAACAACATCACGTCATATAGGACTTCTCTGTTAGTCAAATTATTAAGTATATCAAGACCTGTTTGTTGCTCGCAGCATATGGCTCGGAACTCAAACTATGTTCAATAGCCGTTAAACGGTCGTTAATAATCGGTCACTAATAGTCATTGCACGCCTCTGACGTCATCCACGCATCCAAAAAGGCTTTATAGCGCGACTCAACAATCGCCGTACGCGCTTTACGCATGAGGTCGAGTAAAAAGTACAGGTTATGCTGTGAAAGAAGGATGGACGCATTCATTTCGTGCTGACGTACCAAATGGTGAATGTAGGCACGTGTATAGCCGGCGCTACACACCGGACACCCACACTGCTCGTCCAAAGGTGTTGCATCATGTTTGTAACAGCTGTTACGCAGATTCATACGTCCGGTGCTTGAGAAAGCCGTACCCATACGAGCGGTTCTCGTGGGAAGTACGCAGTCGAACATATCCACGCCACAGGCAACCGCTCGCACAAGCGTCGTGGGATTGCCCACGCCCATGAGGTAGCGCGGCTTCGCATGGGGCATATGCTCAGATACTAATGGTGCAAGCGATTCAAACATGAGCTCGTGATCTTCACCCACCGAATAGCCACCGATACCGTAGCCAGGAAAATCCCCACATGATTCGAGGTGGCTCAGTGAGCGCAGACGAAGCTTGAGATCCATGCCTCCTTGCACAATGCCAAACAAGGCCTGGTCGTCTCGGCTGTGTGCCCGCCAACAACGTTCGGCCCACAAACTCGACAGCTCAACCGCGCGTTCGAGCTCTGCGCGCTCAACAGGGTAACCTACGCATTGATCAAGCTGCATGCAGATATCAGATCCCAATGCCTGTGCAATGTTCATGTTGTCCTCAGGCGACCACACAACCTTCTCTCCCCCGTAGTCGATCGCCCGAAAGCTCAAGCCTGCATCTTGAAACTTGAAATGCTTTGACAGACTAAAGGCCTGAAAGCCTCCGGAATCGGTAAGGATGGGGCGATTCCAATTCATAAAGCTGTGTAGACCGCCAAGCTCAGCAACGAGCTGCTCGCCAGGACGCATGGCTAGATGGTAGGTGTTGGCAAGAATTATTTGCGCACCAAGCTCTTCGAGCGCGGGCGTGGTAAGTCCTTTAACTGCCGCTTTTGTTCCTACCGGCATAAAGATAGGAGTTTCAACCGTGCCGTGAGCAGTATGTAACACGCCAGCGCGCGCACTGGTGGAGGCGTCCTGTGCCACGAGTTCAAAGGACAAGGCTTTACCCATAGGTGCTGCCTTTCTCGCATTAATCTACAACAAACCCGACGCCACAACAGCGCCGGGCAAATGTTCGTACCACATATTCGAGTATGCACATGAGTGGTAAAAGATCATCCACTCATCGAGGATACAGAGTAGAGACTCTCCTACTCACCAAGCCCGCTATCCACAAGAGCGACGAGTGTATCCAGGGCTTCCTGCTCGTCCTCGCCATCACAGGTAATTTCCACGACAGTACCCGTGCCAAGACCAGCGGCCAAAAGCATCATGATGGACTTTGCGTTGGTGGGTGGAACATCCTTGTCTACATTTTTGATGGTAACCTTGCTCTTAAACTTCTTAGCCTCCGCTACGAAGGTCGAAGCGGGGCGCGCGTGAAGGCCGGTGGCATTAACGATCGTTGTTTGCTTAGAAACCATGTCAAGAGCTCCTTCTCCTGTAGCGACCATGTACTGGTCACGTTAACGTGATAAGAGTAATGATAGCGAAATGAATGTGTAAGCAAGCTCACAT
>CAYTTI010000149.1:0-2858 GCA_964440675.1 uncultured Coriobacteriaceae bacterium | reverse complement strand
GCTCTCTCAGCTCCGCGAGGTGAGTGGCTATGAGGCGTGCATGCCAGTCAGCGTTGCCCAGAAGCACTCCCAATTTGCCGTGGGCTTTCAACTCCTGTCCCAACACCACGAGGTATTCAAAGAGTTGATCATTGTTTGCATATCCCTCGAACAGTCGATAGTCACAGAATTTGCTCGACGATACTGCTTTGACATCAACATTAGAAATAACTATTGAGTGGATGCCATAAGCAGCATGGAAGCTACGAACACAGGTGTAGCCAAACAGACCCCCGCCGAGAATGACCGGCACCAAGCAGCTGCGTACTTCTGCTTCATCCTTGAGGATGCGGGGGCTTACTTGAGACATACATACTCCTTAACAAGCTCTCGAGCTTCCCACTGTTGCAAGAACAAGGGAGGCAAGATCGTCCGCTTGCTGACCAATATCAGCAGGAAGCCCTAGTATGCCCTCAGATAGGCTCGTGACTACCTGCAAGCAAGAACTATCGACAGGAATGTGGTAGGGGAGAGGATCGGCAACGCCGGGAGTTAGCTCAGGTCGTCCCCACGAATCTGGATAGAATCCTGCCCTCTGAATAGCTGCCGCAACGCCTTCTGCTTCGGCCTGTGATCGCAGCACGATGGGCATGCGCAGCAGAGGCTGGGTTGGACGTGCAAATGCACTCTCAGGAACCAGGCCAGACGGCAAAAGTTTCTGGCGGTATTCATCAATGGTTGTACGGTGAATCTCTTCAATATGGGGAAGCCGAAGAAGTGCCTTGGCCATCTGCTCCAACACCCAGCTCGATGGGCGAGCAGGTACGCCTGACATTTCGCCATGTAGCTCACAGTCTGCAACCGCTGGCTCAAAGCGACCGGATGCATAGAGGTGCGTCCGGAGGCTATGTGAGAGCCTTGCAGGTACGTGGTTAAAGAATCGTATTTGTGCTGGGTAGTGCTGAGCTGCACGTGCTCGTTTGCTATCTACCACACTGAGTTGTGCAGCAGATGAGGCAACAGCCTTGCACAGGGAGCGAAATGGGCTTTCAGGGTTAATCCAAAGTGCTCCACCAAAATAGGTAGGAAGCATCTTTTGAACACCGAATGAGTGAAACGAAAAGTCCGCCAAAGGAGCGCGGGAGCTACCACAGTTGCGCGCCATGCGACCGGTACAGTGGCAGCTATCTTCAAGCACAGGAATATGGTGCGCGTGAGCAATCGCAACGATAGCTTCGCTATCCACATCGTCAACTATGCCAAAACTGTGTTGGAGCACAACAGCCCGATCGCTTGATGCAAGCTCAATGCAATTCGGATCGAGCGAGAGCGTTGCACGTGAACACTCACCATAGCGCGGTGTGAGGCCTGCTGAAATTATGGGATTAACCGCTGTACAACAGGTGAGCAGTTGAGTAAGGACAGTACCTGTACCCAGCTCGCGCGCAATACAAGCAAAAACAAGCTCCATGGCCTGACGTGCCTTGAACACCACATGCCAGTCATCGGCAGATGTCGCGGTGTGGGCCGCAAGCAGCGTGCGCACCTTTGCGTCTGCCGCTGCATATGAATCATCTACTGCGTCTAGAAGTTGGGATGGCATAGTGTGAACTGTCATTGTTAAACATCAAGCGGACACGGATGCATATGTGCTCATACCTAGAAGGAGCGAATGAGTGCCGTAACTTTACCAAGGATGCGTACATCGTCAACATATATGGGATCCATTGTGTCATTTTCCGGCTGCAGACGAATGCGATTGGCCTCCTTATAGAAGGTTTTAACGGTTGCCGCATCTTCAACCAGTGCAACGATGATTTCTCCGTTGTAAGCATCCTGTTGCTCACGGACAACGATATAGTCTCCATCGTAGATACCGGCATTAATCATGGACTCACCATGAACGCGCAACACAAAGGAGCTCGCATCACTCACGATGGAGGTAGGGAGCGTGAGGGTATCCTCGATGTTTTGTTCTGCCAAAATGGGTGTGCCAGCAGCAACATTGCCCACAAGAGGCAGTGAAATCGTGTTGGTATCTAGGTTTTGAACCACCTGATCATGCACCGAACGAGCTGTTCGAGCTGCCTGAGTTTGTACCGACTGAGCTGCTTGAGCTGGCGGCATCATACCAGCTTCCTGATCGGGCGGCACAAGACCTATTTCCTGGAGTTTTGCGTGGTTAAACACGATAGCGCGCGTAAGGTTGGGTGTACGGCGGATATAACCTAAATTCAACAGTTTGTTGATATGCGCCTGAACTGTTGAGGTAGAGGAAAGTCCCACATGAGGGGCAATTTCACGTACCGTAGGCGGAAAACCGTTTTCAGTATAAAAGCTAAGCATGAATTCAAGTACGCGATACGTGCGCTCGCCTAGATCTTTCGGCAGCATCAACGCCCCCTTCTTTAGGTAGGAGCATTGTACGCAAAAGTAACCTAAGAATCAAACGGGTGTTCGTTAGTGGGCAGTGTTATATATAAGTCATGACGCCAGAGGTCATCGAGAACGCTGAAGACATTGACTCCCTACTTGCGACTGGCCAGCACGCCTGGTGAGTGTTTTCTGCAGTTCATTCTTCTGTCGGCATGATGTGCTGGAGAAAAGCGGAGGGAGAATAGGAAGGGATAGGGGCGTTTTCATAATCCTTGCTATTGCGTGTCACAATGCAGTCACATCCAGAGCGCAAGGCCGTTTCCACCATGACGGCATCTTCATAGTCTGTCATTTTAGAAGAAAGCGCACGGCGGCAATCCATGGCCGTTGTATCCAGAAGATCATACAGTGCAAATAGTTTCGCCAGTATCTTCCTAGTTTCCGTATCGCTGTGGGTTGTCCTGTGTGCTAGATAATAGATGTCGGCAGAAGCCTTTGCTGTG
>CAYTTI010000148.1:0-2889 GCA_964440675.1 uncultured Coriobacteriaceae bacterium | reverse complement strand
CGGGAAAGCTTCTCGTTAGCCATTAGAACTCCTCCTCATCGCCAGCATCTCCTGTAGCATCGAGCACAGGGGTCTCACGGTTAGACGAAAGCTGCACGTAAACGATCGCAACGATAAAGGCGATTACGCCGAGTGGCAAAAGGCCCAAGCCTGAATAGACAGCTAAAACAAAGCCAAGGAACAGGAATATGCGAGCTTCGCCCTTGAAGATGTATTGCAACGTGATGGCAATACCGAGTGCCGGCATGAGACCACCGATAACCTGGAACACGGTAAGAATTGGACCGCTCATCATATCGATGAAGGACTGAATGTAGGACGCGCCAAAATAAGCCGCAAGCGTGCACGGAATGACAGTAATCACAAAGCAGAACATCTGAGGGAAGAGTACGTTGGCGCGCCAAATCTTGTTGTATTGCTCCTTCTCGATGTAGCTATCTGCTATGTGAACGAAGATCGAGTCGAAGGTCATACGCAGGTACCACACGATGGTGCCCAGGATACCAATGGGCACAGCAAGTGCAAGCGCGGTGTCAGCATCAAGACCACCCACGATTGCGTACGAGACGCCCAGAATGCCTGCAAGTGCCATGTCAGCAGGCATGGAGCCACCAGCTGAAATGAAGCCGAGGTACACCAGGTTGATAGTGCCGCCTACTACAGCGCCGGTTACCGGATCACCAAGGATGATTCCTGTTACCAGGCCGCATACGAGCGGGCGTTGCAGCGACCAAAGACCAACAAAGGGCAGGTTGCCGATGGCTAACCAGTAGGTTATGCCACACAGGATCGCTTGAACGATTGACATTGCTACTCCTCCTTCCGTGCCTTTGCAAGTGCGTCATCCACTTCAATGACGGCTTGCTCGGGAACAAGCTGATAAAACACGTGCACGCCTGCGTCGCGCATCGCTTCAATTGCATCTAGCTCTGCTGGATCAGCCGCAACGTTTTTAATGAAGGTCTTGCGCTCGCCACGCAAACCCATGCCGCCAAGGTTGATCTCCTTAAGGGGTACACCGCCATCGATAATCTGCTTGAAGGTAATAGGGCTTTTGGTGAGCACAATTACCCGCTCACCAGGAACAGGATCTTTAAGGAGACCTTTGATGGCTCCTTCAACGGTTGAGACGAACACCTTCACGCCATCAGGTGCGAGCGACTTGAGCACACGGCAGTTGAACTTATCTGCCGCTACACCATCGTCAACTACAAGGATGCAGTTGCACGAAAGGCTCGGTGTCCAAACCGATACCACCTCGCCGTGGATAAGGCGATCGTCTACTCGAGCAAGTACGACGTTACGCATTACCATTCCTCCTCTTCCTGGTCGTCATCCTCACTGAGCTTTTCGCGCACATCGAGCACGCTTCCTTCGCCAGCAGCAACTGCCGCACGACACACTTCGTCGCACGACGCCCCGCTATTGCGGGTCGTCAATGCCTCCATAAGCACCGGCAGGTTAACTCCTGTGATGTGGTAGATATCATGCGTGCGAGCGAGTTCAACTACCTGGTTAAACGGACTGCCAAAGTACAGATCGGTAAAAAAGACCACCGAAGCCTCGGGCTCACCCTCAATGGCCTGAGCAAGGCGCTCGCCTAAACTTTGTGCTTGCTCCTCGGGATAAAGCCCAAAGGCCTCTATATCGTCCTGAGGACCAAGGAGCATCTGGACACTGTTTAAGAGTCCCTTTGCGAAGTCACCGTGTGATGCAAGGACGAACTTCATATATCACCCCTTTCTCTTCTGGGCACATCGCCCGTTTTTTACGGTGTCCTCCCCGCCTTGAAGTGTTCTCCGCCCTGCTTTGGGCATATCGCCCTGCTTTGAGCGGATGCCCGTTTTTGACACACAACGCCCCCGCTCCGCGATACCAGAGCCCCTCCGTCGGATGTACGTGGTGTGTGCGCTGGATGCGCGCCGAAGCTAGACGCGCTGCACGTGCGCCGAAACTAAACGCGTTGCATGACCATACCCACTATGTATTTGTTGGCTCTCAGCCAAACGTCGCTCCACTCGATAGGTGTGTTATCGGTTGAAAAAACTTGTTGGCGCAGATGAAGCGTTGGTGCGTCGGTTGACACTTGCAGCGCTTTTCCGCATTCGACGCCTGCAACACATGCTGCGTACTGAGCGCTCGAGTGTCCAATGCGCTTGTTGTAGTGGCTTTCGATATAGGCAAAAAGCGACTCGTGCTCAAAATCAACCGTGTCAAGACCAGGTAAAACTGACAGGTTGATTTCGCTTTTAAAGTAGAGAATGGGCTCGTCATCTACGAGACGTACACGATCGAGTTTGAGAACCGGAGAGCCCACAGGTATAAAGAGTTTGCTGCTGATGTACTCATCGGCAGGAACAACTTCCTGACGAAGAACCTTGGTTGTAAAGTCGATGCCTTGCGAGCGCAAAGATTCGGCAAAAGATAGAAGCGTGTTACCACTTGGATGGGTAATGGTGGTTTGAGTAACGAAGGTTCCGCGACCGCGCATCTGAACAAGCAGACACTCTTCCACGAGCGCTCGGATAGCACGACGCACCGTGCCGCGGCTCATGCCCAACTCTTCTACGAGCTCGTATTCGGTAGGGATTTGTGTGCCAGGCAACCATTCACGATGGTAGATTTTCTCACGCATATAGTTAGCAGCTTGTACGTGGAATGGGAGTGGATTTGATGTCTCAATCACGGAATGCCTCCTCTCATTCCCCGGCTATTGGGGCAACTGTAGCGCGCGTATACATGAGTAGACAAATTTCAAGAATCAGGCAATTTAACACGGAATATATACAGTCTCGAGTGAACAAATCAACGCTGATATAGACGGTTTTTACGCCTGGGATCTACATTTATGTTCACTGCCTGCACATTTACGTAGTTCTCAGTGAACAT
>CAYTTI010000147.1:0-2892 GCA_964440675.1 uncultured Coriobacteriaceae bacterium | reverse complement strand
AATTCCTGGGTATTCAAGGTTATTCGTGGCTTTGCGGTTGCGCGTGAATACAAGAAGATGCTTGCCTCCTGCTTTTTGTCCCATCTGTTTTTGTTTATACAGGGTGCGGTGCCTATGGCTATCGTGCTTATCTTCGGTCAGCAGGCGGTTGAGGCTATCAACAACTCCATGCCTGCCTGGTTTACCGGCGGTCTGTCCATTGCAGCCGGTGTTATGCCCGTTATCGGCTTCTCAATTCTTTTGACCTTTATGCCGGTCAACAAGTTTTTTGCCTTCCTCATCGTAGGCTATGTGTTGGCTGCCTACGTGGGGCTCAGTGTATTGCCCATCGCTCTGCTGGGTGCAGCAATTGCTGTCGAGTACTTCAGGCGGAGTGCCGAAGCCCCTGCCATTGCTGCTACTTCTATAGGAGGTGAGCTCGAAGATGAGTAGTTTCTTCAAGCCTAAGGACTATAAGGACTACGAGGATTACTCCAAATGTACGCCGGCCGAGCCGCTACCTGATGGTTCTTATGAACCCGTCTTAAACGACCATGACTTGCGTGTTGCGTCACGCCGTATGCACATCATAGACACGGCACCGTACTCATACGCCACGCAGAATGCCCCTGCGGCAATGTACGCTTCCTACTATGCACTGCGCAAAATATACGCCGGTGATGAGGATGCTTTTAATGCTGCAATCCTCAATCAGCTCGACTGCGTGTTTAACGCAACTCCGCCCGTTTGTGGCCTGCTCTTAGGTGCTGGGCTCGCTATCGAGGACAAGGGTCATGAACAGGGTATGAGCGCCGAAAACGACCTCAAGGTTGGTCTTATGGGTCCGCTTTCTGGTGTAGGTGACGTGCTTATTTGGATTTTGCCTCCCACTATCCTAGGAGCTATTGCAGGTTACATGGCCATGCAGGGCAATCCCACAGGCGTGATCCTATGGCTCGTTCTGTGGCTCGCACTGAGCGTGTGGCGTGCTCAGAACTATGTACAGGGCTACAAGGTGGGTGCCTCGCTGATCACCAAGATGGGCAACCGCCTCAACGCTCTTACTGATTCTGCATCCATCCTTGGTCTTACCGTGGCGGGTTCACTCATCTATTCCTCAGTGACGATTAGTACTCCGCTTACCTTTACCTTTGGCGATGTAACCCTCGGTCTGCAGGAGGGCGTGCTGGATTTGATCTTCCCCAACCTGCTGGCTGTGCTATTGGCAGTTGTGATATACAACTTGATCAAGAAGGGTATCAAGCTCAACTGGGTCATCGTTGGTGTTCTTGTGGTGAGCTGTGTCTGCTCTGCACTAGGAGTTTTGGCGTAACCAGTGTGCGCTTATCGTCTCTTGAGTGAGTCTATTGAGTTTGCTTTGAGTGAGGACTCACCTGCCTATTGTGGACGAGTTCACTCGTTTACGTGCAGGTGAGCCGCCCGTTCGTTCGCTCGAGAGCGATATTCTCATTTGTTCAAGAGCGACACTCAAATGTCGTTAGAGGTTCATTGGTTAGAGAGAGGCTCAATGAGACACGTGGTTCTTGCATCTCACCATCACTTTGCACAAGGCCTAGCCGAAACCCTCGAGTTTTTGGGTGCGAAGAACGATTTCGACGTGATTTGTGCCTATGTGGACAATCAGCCGCTGGCGACACAGGTAGAAGAGGTGTTTCGCCGCTTCGCGCCCGAAGATGAGGTGCTGGTGCTTACAGACATCCTGCAGGGAAGCGTAAACCAGGCAGTCGTACCTTTCCTTGGCTCGAATGTGTTTCTGGTGGCAGGTGTCAACGTGCCGCTTGCTATGGAACTCTGCTTGATGCCTGACACGCTCACTACTGAGGCGATCGAGCAGGCTGTGCAGCTGGCTCGCGAGTCCATCTGTCTGGTGAATGCAGTTCAGGTGGAGGATGGCGAGGAAGATGAGTAGGCGAGATGCTGCGTACGGTGGGAGCGGACAGAACAGTGCGGACGACAAGTAATGGAAGTGCGAGTAGCTACATGGCCAACATTGTTGCGGCTGACATTGAGGAGGCACCATGCTCATTAGTGAAGTTATCGACAAGCTCAAAGCGTTTTGCGGTGGCATCGATTACGCTACCGGTGAGTCCATTCAAGAGGCCACCACGCGCGACAAGGTCACCTACGGGAATGTCAATCAGGAGTGCACAGGTATTGTGACCTGCATTTGGCCCACAGCAGACGTAATTCGTCGGGCTCAGGAGGTCGGTGCAAACTTCATTATCCCGCACGAGGCGCTCTTTTGGAACCACGGCGACCACCAGGATATTATCGCCGCCAACAAAACCTACCAGGCGAAAAAGGCGCTGCTGGATAGTTGGGGTGGCGCGGTGTGGCGCTTTCATGACTACATCCACTCGCGCGTACCTATTGGTTCGGACGGTGCCATGGTAGATGGCATTTTTTACGGCCTCGCATGGAAGCTGGGCTGGCTCGATTACCAAATAGATAACGCAATGTTGACTGACTTCCTCATCCCCGAGATGACGGGTCGCGAACTTGCGCGATACCTTGTCGAGAAACTGGAGCTCAATGGCACTCGTATTACGGGTGATCCCGATGCTCGCGTGCGGCGCATCCACATGCCCATGCACATACTTGGTGTTCCTGATGCCGATAACGCTCAGACTGCATACACCGATGAACAAGACGTTGACTGCCTCATAACCATGGAGTTTGTAGACTTTACCACCTGCGAATACATTCGCGATGCAGGCATGCTCGGCCAGGGCAAGTGTGCGATTACCATCGGTCACTTCAACATGGAGGAACCAGGCATGGAGTACATGGTACGGTGGCTGCCAGAGGCACTGGGCACCGACGAGATACCTGCAACCTTCGTACCTATGGGTGATACCTATCAGTACATAGTGGCGTAAGAATATTACAGCG
>CAYTTI010000146.1:0-2903 GCA_964440675.1 uncultured Coriobacteriaceae bacterium | reverse complement strand
CATCTACGATTATCTCGATGAGCACGGAGTCTGCTGATGACAATCGGGAGGCGCTTTTTAACATCGACGTAGGAGATCAAATTATTAAGATTCTGCGACTGAGGAATGCGGATGATATGCCGTTTGCGGTTGAACAGGTACTTCTTCCAGGGGAGCTTTTTGAGGCAATTAATCCATGGGAAATGGAGCATAGATCCCTTATGGACATCATGAGAATAGATTTTCATATCGATGTCGCGTATTCAACACAGACACTCAGCCCCATGAATCCCTCCAAGCAGGATATTGAGCTGCTCAGGCTGCGGGCAAAAAGACCACTCCTGAAAATTGTGAGCAACACCTACGACCGGGTAGGACGACTGGTCAAGTATTCAGAACTCCATTACAACACCGGCATAATGGACTATTCGTTTACCTGGCATGATTAATTGACCATGTAATGCTCCTATACAGTTTTCTGTAGGGGATTCTTTTGGTCAAGCAAAACAAAACATTGAGATGACGCGAGCGTTTTGCTCGAGGTCATCCCATCCTTTACATCAGCACGAGAACAGGGGGATGGCTATGGCCACCTATAAAATTATTCTGTTGGTTGATTCCTCTCTTACGTATGACAAAGTGATGGCTCCAGATGCGCAGGAAATCTTGGATCGCCTGTGTGCTCTGGACGCCGAAGTTGTATACGTCGAAGACCAAAAAGGTTGGACACGAGCTCAGTTTGTTGAGTATGCATCTAGGGTTGAAAAGGTTGGTCCCGAAGAGTTTGAGCCCAATCCCGAGCTTCTTGAGCAGGTTATTGATGCCGACGTTGTGCTCGCGAACTTTGCTCCAGTTGGCAAGGCGGTCATCGATGCCGCCGAGAAGCTCAAGCTTATCGGCGTTACCCGAAGTGGTGCGGAGAACATCAATATCGAAGCAGCGAAAAAAGCCGGCGTTCATGTGGCTGTTGCACCCGGCCGTTTGGTCGAACCTGTTTCTTACTATACCATTGGCATGATGATTGCCGAATCCCGCAACATCGCCCGCATGAGCATTACCGCCAATAACGGCGAGTGGCTGGATACCGCGCAAAATGCCAGCTATATCAGGAGTTTGAAGGGTCAGACTGTTGGTATCATTGGCTTTGGTATCATCGGCCGTCGCGTTGCTGAGAAGCTGCGTGCGTTCGGCTGCAAAATTGTCGCCTACGACCCTTTCTTGCCCGATCAGGTCTTTGCGCAGGAAGACGCGCGCAAAGTCGAGCTTGCTGAGCTCATGGAGGTTTCCGATTTTGTATCCGTGCATGCGCGCCTTACCAAAGATACCGAGGGTTTGGTGAGTGCCGAGATGATTGCAAAGATGAAGCCGCATGCGTTTTTTGTGAACACTGCACGCGCCGGCCTTGTAGACATGGACGCCTTGGTTGAAGCGCTTGCTACACACAAGATCGGCGGTGCCGCGCTCGACGTATTTATCGAAGAACCCATCCCAGAGGGACATCCGATTCTCGCACTCGATAATGTCACCCTCACCCCGCATCGCGCTGGCTACTGCAGCAATCTTGCCGCCCTCTCGCTTGACATAATCGTTTCTGATGTTGAGCGTCTGCTCAAGGGAGAGCCGCTCGCACATCCGAAGTGCTAGCTTCAAGAGAGTAGTGATTATTCACATGCTGAGTATTGGGGGGCGGTCAAGTGATTTGTCAGCCGCCCTCCCCATTGTGCCTGTATGGTCATTAAATCGCTACAGCAGACGTTCTGGATAAAGGCTATCAGGCTTTGTTGGTGCTGCGGTATGACTACTGCGGTACGACTACTAAACAAACAGCGAGCTGATTTTTAGCTCGCTGTTTAAGGAGAATGGAAAACCCGGCACTTACCGGGTTGGAATGGATAAAAGCGATCTTACCAATCGATGTTCTTATCGATGGCGGCGTTGATACGCTGGATTTCATCGTCGGTGAGAGACCAGTTCATCGCTGCGGTGTTGGTTTCAGCTTCGTATGCGCTGCGTACACCGGTGAGTGAGGAGTCAACAATTCCGTTCTGGGTCGTCCAGTTGATGGAGACCTGAGATACGGGCACGTTGCGGGCGTCAGCAATCGCGTCGAGGGTTTCGAGGAGCTTCATAACCTTGGAAAACTTAGGCTCTTTGAAAAAGTCATAGAAGCCGTTTCGGGCGTCATGCTCATCGAAATGAGGAATCTCGCGATAGCTGCCAGTGAGAATCCCGGCACCAAGCGATCCATAGCCCATAGTCGCAACGCCCTCATTATGGTATTTCTTGAGAAGTGCCTCGCGAGAACGGTTAACCATCGAATAAGGATACTGGATGACGTCGAGAACACCAAGCTCGTGCAACTTCTCGAGCTGATCTGGTTCAAAGTTAGAGATGCCTGTAAAACGGATCTTGCCCGCTCTCTTGAGTTCCTTAAGAGTACCTGCGGTCTCCTCAAGTGGGGTGTTAACATCTGGCCAATGGATGAGATAAATATCAACATAATCGGTTTGTAGGCGTGCGAGCGAATCATCAATTTGCTTCATGATGCTGCTGTGACTGCTGTCACGTATCGCACCTTTGCTGAAGTCTTTGGGTCCCTCATCCCAGCGAATTCCGCACTTGGTAAGTAAGGTGACCTCATCGCGACGATTCTTGAGAGCCTTGCCGACGATCTCTTCAGAAGCGCCACGCCCGTATGTAGGAGCAGTGTCAATAAAATTAACGCCATTATCGATCATAGCGTGAATCGCGGCGATCGCGTCACTTTCATTCACAGGACCCATGTCTTTACCGCCAAGAGCCCAGGTTCCAAGCGCAATCTCGGACAATTTCAATTCTGTTTTGCCAAACTTCCTATACCGCATCGAGACCTCCTTTTTGGTATCGGATTTGTATCTTTAAGCATTATATCGAGCAGCAGAAAA
>CAYTTI010000145.1:0-2955 GCA_964440675.1 uncultured Coriobacteriaceae bacterium | reverse complement strand
CGGCATATGCAAGAACGCTTGGGTTAACCACGACGATGTAGGCCATGGCTAAAAAGGTAGTTAGGCCAGCGCGAACCTCTTGTCCGACGGACGAACCTCTCTCGGTGATTTTGAAAAAAGAATCCATGCCGTAACAGCCTCCTATTCGTATGACCAAAAAAGACCTATGAACCTATGAACCTATGCAAGAGTACAGGATTTCTCCTCAGGGTTCCTACTGTACACCGCTGGCGGAGTGTGTCGGTTGGGCACTTTTGCCAACTTTTGTATGCCATATTCCTACTGTATGCTACTGGAGTCTACTGCGTGCCACTGGAGCCAAATCCGCCGTCTCCCCGATCGGTTGCGTCGAGTTCGTCAACCTCGATAAGCTCGACAACGGGTACCTGCTGAATGACAAGCTGAGCAATACGCTCGCCACGCGTAATAGTAATTGTCTGCTCGTCGTCTAAATTAACTGCGAGCACCTTCAGCTCACCCCGATAACGCGCATCTATGAGCCCAGGTGTATTGGCCATCGACAGGCCGAGGCGTAACGCCATGCCACTTCGGGGCTGTACAAAACCAGCGTAGCCATCAGGTATCGCAACCGCTAAGCCTGTGCTAATGAGACGGCGCTCATGTGGGGCAAGTATGACGTCCTCATTTGCGCGCAGGTCGAGCCCCGCGTCCCCCGTGTATGCATATGTTGGTAGTGCAACGCTCGGATCGAGACGTTTAATCTTGACCTGTATGTGCTGATTTGTGCTCATGGAAGTGCTCATAGGAGGTGTGCCCCAATCATCGGAGACGCTCGGCAGCTGTGCCAAGCGATTTCCTATACTGTTCAAAACGTGGCCTTGACCGTGTTCAAGACATAGCCCGGATTGCGCTCAAGATATAGCCCTGACTGCGTTCAAGACTTCAAGACATAGCCTTAAGGGTCGTTACAAATTCCTCTGGGTTCTTAAAATCGCGATAGACTGATGCAAAGCGTACATAGGCAACCTTGTCGAGGCCAAGAAGCCGTTTCATGACCATCTCTCCAATATGAGCCGAGGAAGTTTCGGTGACACCCTCATCTCTTAACTCACCTTGAATGTCATCGATGAGCGCATTGAGCTTTTCAACAGGAATATCGCGCTTAACCGTTGCTGTTAGCAAACCACGCATGATTTTTTCTCGGCTAAACACCTCCAGGGTACCGCTCTTTTTTCTCACATTGATGGGCATTTCTTCCCTGCGCTCATAGGTCGTAAAACGACAATTGCATCGAGTACATTCTCTGCGTCGACGAATTGCCTCGGAGTTATCCGAAGGCCGAGAATCTACAACCTTAGAGTTTGTACATCCGCATTTTGGACAGCGCATAGATACCCCTACTAGTGCTTTGCTTGACTACATGCCTTCGCTTGGACATATGCTTTCGCCTTATCACATGCCTTCCTATTGAGTATGACGCATTACGCGCGTGTGATGGCTGCACACTCTTAACGGCCTGCAACTACCCACTAAGCACGCCCCTCTTCATGAATCCTCATGAGTTTTTCGAGTTCGTCTGCAGGAAGGTCACAGTTGATCTCGGGGAAAAGCATTTTGCGGATGAAGTAGGTTTGGAGCAACATCTCTACAGACATGATCTTAGAGAAGGCTTCCAAAATGGTGCCGCCCACGCCAAGAACACCATGGTTTTGCAAAAAGACCACGTCGTAGTCATGGATGTATTTGGGAAACTCAGCAATGATCTCACGGCTTCCTGGCGTGCCGTATGCAAGTACAGGAACCTTGCCGAACAGCATAATGGCTTCGGGTGATGCATGGTCCACATACTCTTGGTTAGCTTGTGCAAACGCGGTGCAGTACGGGGCGTGACAGTGAACAACGGCATGAACGTCGTCGCGCAGGGCGTAGCAAGTGGTGTGCATCGGGGTCTCAGACGTAGGCGCAAGCTCGCCTTCAAGAACCTCCATAGTCTCCATGTCAACGCAGATGATCTGGCCTTCGCTTAACAGCTCCTTACTGTGACCTGTTGGAGTCTCGTAGACTTTGTTGCCCTTGCGCGCAGAGATGTTTCCCTCGTAGGTGCCCACCAAACCCTTACGGTTCATCATCTGTGCAACTTCGACAATCTGGCGCTTGATTTCGTAGTCGGGAACACGTTCGTAGCCCACGCGCTCGTAATCGGCCATAGTGCTTCTCCAATCTCGTGTTTATGTTTTCCCTATTATAGGAGGTTCATTGACCCCTTCATATAGATACGAATCGAAGTCGTGGAGCGAGAGGCTGCTCCAAGTGCTTTCCTGATGCTCCAAGAGAGCTTCAATTTACTCAATTCCAAGCTCTTTTTGTATTTCTTTATTACGCTTGAGAAAGTGCCTGTATAACAAGACGAAAAGAGCTATGTAGAGCGCAATGTATGCGATACCAAGAAGATTCTCACCGGACAGACCAGTGGCCAAGGCCCAGCGGAGGTCGGGAAGCTCAATCGAGGACCATGAAATCATGGCACCACTAGCACTCGTGAGTGCGTCGGGAGAGAACTCTTGGGCGAGCTGAGTCATGTACGGAGCGAAATACGATGCCGAGAAGAGGTAGATTGGTACGCAAATGACACCCAAAATGAGCATCTTGGCCAAGTTCGCGCCAGTAAGGAGCATGAGAGCGCAAGTTAGACCGTTGTTGATAATACCAGCAAAGGGAAGGACGGTATTTCCAGCAGGAGCTAGTATGAAGGCAAAGACGAGCTCAACAGGGACGAGCAGAATGGCTGCAACCCAAAGCTCGTTGGAGCCGGCGAGGATCGGCCAGTCAAGACCGATGTACAGCTCACGACCAGAAAATCGCTTCTTCATGATGCTGGATACAGCATCGGAAATAGGCTCTAGAGCCTGCATAAAAAGCTTGGATACCATTGGAAAGATTTGCATAGCAGTACCAGCTTGAACGCCCAGAGTCAAAGCCTCCTGGATGTCAGCA
>CAYTTI010000144.1:0-2968 GCA_964440675.1 uncultured Coriobacteriaceae bacterium | reverse complement strand
ACTCCCACTGTTCGTGCTCGGGCATCGGGTACTTTCCACGATCCTCAGCTACGATGCGACAGTGACGATCTCCTGCCCCTTTTGCCTCGACCATGTGATACTCAAGATGCGGACCGTCGGGGCGAAGACGCGCAGCGCAGTCGGCACAGGCTTGCAGCGACTGAGTGGTTGAGCGACAAAGCTCAGTGCCCACCAAATCCCAGTAACACACGTCGAGTTCCTTTTCGGCACGGTAGGTGCCGAAGTCGTTGACGCGCCCACACATAAGCAGCCGCTCGTCACCAGCATCACCGATGAGGCCACCTACGAAATTCCCACGCATAAAGGGATGCATGTGGAGCTCGTCGGCATTGTTCTCGGTATAGTTGGGGATGTTATCGTATACAAACTTCAGGCGATTGTAGGCATTTGTGCACATAGCCTTACTGCGCTCGACATAGTCGGGCACCAGCACGCGGAAGGCCTGCATAATCGCTGCACTCACCACATTGGTATAACGCTGAGTGTAGTGAGCTGCGTCGTGGTAGGAAACTATCTTGTCCCACGGAGACGTTATGGAAGGATAACCGGTGCCTACCTCCTTAGGCAATCTAGGATCGATCTTGTCACTCATAGATCAACACACTCCTTTCTTCAAACACCGCTGATTAAACTGAACAAGCCGTTAATACGGCAGACTGTCACTTCGGCAGGAGATCATGGGACAGCTCGTTATTGAGATAACCCATCGTCGGGACAGCTCATCAAGCCGTTTCCCCTCTTTCTTCTTTTACATGCGGACGCCCATATGCAAACCAGTACGAAACTCCTACGAGACAAACGCCACCTACCAGGTTGCCTAAGATCACCACAGCCAGTTTGACCACTACGGCAGATATGCTCACCGACGCAGCAACTCCGGTAAGCTGCAGCATGAGTGCGTAGGGGAAAAAGAACATATTGGCAACGGAGTGCTCAAAGCCACAAACAACGAAGGTCATAACTGGAAGCAGGGCGGCAAAAAACTTATCAGTAACAGAATGCGCAGCGTAGGAAACCCAAACTGCCAGACACACGAGCAGGTTGCACAGGATGCCACGAGCAAAGGCAACCGGTATTGAGAGCGCAAGTTTGCTCTCGGCAAGCGACATCGCTGCCTGTGCAACGGATCCGTCGCCTAAGGCTCCCACATCTGCTGCTACCATGAGCACAGCAACAAGACATGCACCACAGGCATTGCCCACAAGTACCACGAGCCAACTTCGTATAAGGCGTGTCCAAGAGAAGCGCCCGGAAAGCACCCCAATTATCATGAGGGAATTGCCTGTAAAGAGCTCTGCACCAGCTCCAAGCACAAGAAAGAGGCCTACACAGAAACCAAAGGCACCCAACATGCGCGAGACAGCAAAAGACAGAGACGCGTCAGCCTGTACAACAAGCATGAAGGTTGACCCAAGGGCGACAAAGCCCCCCGCCATCAGAGCCAACACGAAGGCAGAAGCAGTGTCTGTCATCGCCTTGGTTTCAGCAACACGCTCAGCTTTGAGCTCCATCGACGCCGATGTCATCGCCTTACTGTAGGACGAAGACTCACGATTACGAGGCCTCATGCATGCATCCTCTCCAAAACAAGCACGCAGCAGAAATTACTATGCAATTACAACTGGCGCACAGCCAAAACGAAGCGAGGGGAACACCAAGCAGAAACGCACTCTTTCAGAAACGCACTCATCGGCCAGTGCTTCCCTCGACATCTGATGCCACTAGAACAGGCCGGTGATGCGACCCTCGGGGGTAACGTCAATCTTTTCGGCAGCCGGAACCTTGGGAAGGCCTGGCATTGTCATGATGTCGCCGGTGAGCGCCACGATAAAGCCAGCTCCCGCTGAAACTTTCAGGTTGCGCACGGTAATGCGGAAATCGCGCGGCGCACCGAGCAACGTTTGGTTGTCAGAGAACGAGTACTGGGTTTTCGCCATACATATTGGCAGATTGCCAAAGCCCTGCTTTTGTAGGTTCTCCATCTGCTTGGCAGCAGCTGGCATGAGATCAACGCCATCAGCGTGGTACACCTTCGTAGCAATGGCATCAAGCTTTTCTTCAATTGAGGTATTGAGCTCGTAGGAGCATGTGAATGCAGCTGTGCCATCCTCGCAGAGACGCACCACTTCTTCGGCAAGCGCGCGTCCGCCCTCGCCACCTTTCGCCCACACCTCGGAGCGTGCGACATTCACACCAAGCTCACGACACTTAGCCTCTACAAGATCGAGCTCGGCCTGGGTATCGGTAGGAAATGCGTTGACCGCTACCACCACAGGCAAGCCGTAAACCTCCTGCATGTTTTTCACGTGTTGCAACAAGTTTGGCAAACCCTGCTCAAGTGCGCCAAGATCCTCGCGTCCCAGCTCACTCTTAGGCAGCCCGCCATGCATCTTAAGAGCACGAACTGTTGCCACCACAACGCAGGCATCAGGTGAAAGCCCCGCCGCACGACACTTAATATCGCAGAACTTCTCTGCGCCCAAATCTGCACCAAATCCCGCCTCAGTTACGACGTATTCGCCAAGCTTGAGCGCAGTCTTGGTGGCAATGACCGAGTTGCAGCCGTGTGCGATGTTGGCGAAGGGGCCACCGTGCACGAAGGCGGGCGTATGCTCGAGCGTTTGCACCAGGTTGGGCTTAATGGCGTCCTTAAGCAGCGCGCACATGGCACCTTCTGCACCCAAGTCATGTGCTGTTACGGGTTCTTGGTTGTAGGTGTAGGCAACCACCATACGTGCCAGGCGTGCCTTGAGATCAGCGAGATCAGAGGCAAGGCAGAACACAGCCATAATTTCGGAAGCAACGGTGATGTCGAAGCCATCTTCGCGCGGCATACCATCTGCCACACCACCCAAGCCGTCTACAACGTGGCGGAGCTGTCGGTCATTCATGTCCACGCAACGCCTCCAGGTGATGCGGCGCGGATCTATACCGAGTTCATTTCCTT
>CAYTTI010000143.1:0-2998 GCA_964440675.1 uncultured Coriobacteriaceae bacterium | reverse complement strand
GCGATCGTCGCAAGAGGATGATCGAGGACATCGCCGTTGTTACCGGTGGTCAGCCTGCTATGGACGAGCTGGGCATTAAGCTTGCCGATGTTACCGCTGAGATGCTGGGTCGCGCTAAGTCCGTAAAGGTTACCAAGGACGAGACCACCATTGTTGATGGCGCTGGCGCTGCCGAGGCAATTGAGGAGCGCATTGCTCAGATTAACAACGAGATTGAGCACACAGATTCCGACTTCGACCGTGAGAAGCTTGAGGAGCGCAAGGCCAAGCTTTCTGGTGGCGTAGCTGTTATTAAGGTCGGCGCTGCTACTGAGGTTGAGCTCAAGGAGGTTAAGCACCGCATCGAGGACGCTTTGCAGGCTACGCGTGCTGCGGTAGAAGAAGGTATCGTTGCAGGCGGTGGCGTAGCATTTCTTGAGGCTGCCTCTGCCCTTGATACGATTGATGCAGCTGACGGTGATGAGCGCATTGGTATCGATATCATTTGCAAGGCACTTGAGGCACCTGTGCGCACTATTGCTAACAATGCTGGCTATGAAGGCTCTGTCGTAGTTGAGAAGATCAAGGCACTGCCCAAGGGCGAGGGTCTGGACTCGGCATCTGGTATCTACGGCAACATGATTGATATGGGCGTGCTCGACCCGGTTAAGGTTGCCCGCACCACACTGCAAAACGCTGCCTCTGTGGCCAGCCTCATCCTCATTACCGAGGCCACCATTTCTGATGAGCCGAAGAACACTAGCATCGAGGATGCTATTGCGGCTGCAGCGTCCCAGGGCGGTCAAGGAGGCATGTACTAAGCAGGATTTGTAGCGCACGATAGGGTCGTGCCGCTGTAGCGCACATTAGCATGTGTCGCTTGATCGTGTTTAGGAGGAGAGCTACCCATCTTGAGCGGGTGGCTCTCTTTGCATATATGCCCACAAAGCCACTAGAATGAATGCGCCTACAAAGGAGGGGAGGCGTATGGCTGAAGATAAGCGTGACTTTCTGGATACGGTCATCGACATTCAGAAAGACCTCAAGGCACTGCAGAACCCACTCGATGCGGTCGTGGATGCTTTGGATCCCGAAGCGGAGTCACAGGAGCCCGAGTGGAATCCCTCCCTCTATAAAGAAAAACCGCGCGTGAGCAATCAGCGTTGCCTGCGTTGTGCCAGCGGGAAGGCCTCTGTGTGTTCTGCCTGTGTTGAGGTGTGCCCAGCTGATGCTATTTCATTTGAGGACAACAAGATGAGCGTTGCCGATACCTGCCTGAAATGTGGGCTGTGTCTGAGCGCCTGTCCTACCGAGGCGCTTACCGATCGGCAGCATATGGGCAAGCGTCTGTATGACCAAATCGCAAAGATTGCAGGTGCCTATGAACGTTGCTACCTTACCTGCACGCGTGCCTTGGGCAGAAACCCTCTAGAAAATGAGGTCGTACTTCCCTGCGTGGGGGTCATTCCTGTGGAAGTGCTCTTTGCTGTGCTAACGGACTATCCCAACCTGTGGGTGTACCTGCCGTTTGGCATCTGTGATAAATGTCGTACAACGACGGGTGAGGCTGCGTATATCGATCATATTGACCAAGCAGAACAGTGGACAGGTAAGTCCATTGGGCTCGAAATGGATGAGGATGCCATCGATCATAAGCTGAAGCGCTCCTATGAGCGCAGCCAGTTTGTTAATAGCTTAGTAGGCGCGGGTAAGCGTGCAATAACGAGTGTAAACCCTATGCTCAGTGGGGCGCAGGCGTTGGCTCGCCGCATTTCGGATCACTCGAAGCGCATAAACGCTCTCAATCGCCAACTGGATCAGATGGTCGGTGCCACTAACGTTCAAAAGCGCAGAAGAGTTCTTACCCAGCGCAGACAGCTGGTGTTAGGAGCCATCCAGAAGCATAACGCCTTGGCACAAAACATCGAGCACCGCATTCCGGTGTGTGATAGCTCAAAGTGCACGATGTGTGACGATTGCGCGAAGGTGTGTGCCCTGAGTGCCTGCGCGATAGACGACGCTGGTCACTTTAGTGTTACAGATGTGCACTGTATTGGGTGTGCCGCCTGCGTTAGGGTATGCCCAGAAGGTGCCCTTGAAATGCAGCTGGGCGATCCTGCTGACTTGTTGATACCTGATGAAGGAGCGCGCGCACGAGCAGAAAAGATACAACGTCAACGCGAAGAAGTTGCTCGCTTGAAATCAGAAGGTCGTAAGAAGCTCAACCAGGTACTCGATTACCTTGAGAGCTTAGATACCTCCGAGGACGAGTAATGGGAAATCTATGATGAGTGAGGTGTTGGATGTCGCTCTCTATTGGCATTGTGGGATTGCCTAACGTAGGAAAGTCAACGCTGTTTACGGCGCTGACGAAAAAAGGTGGCCTTGCAGCGAATTATCCCTTTGCCACCATAGATCCCAATGTGGGCGTGGTTGATGTTCCTGACGAGCGCCTTGCTGCGCTTGCCAACATCGTGCATCCGGGGCGTATTGTTCCTGCGAGCGTTGAGTTTGTAGACATTGCAGGGCTGGTACAAGGCGCGAGTGAGGGTGAGGGTTTGGGCAATCAGTTTCTAGCTAACATTCGCGAAACTGATGCCATCTGCGAGGTCGTGCGCTACTTTTCAGACTCTGAAGTCATTCGACATGAATCGAGCGTATCGCCTTTGGATGATGTTGAGACCATTCAAACTGAGCTTGTCCTAGCAGATCTTGCAACCGTGGAACGCGCTATTCCACGCCTAGAGAAGGAAGCACGTCGCGAGAAGTCGAGCGGTAAGGCTGAGGCCGTGTCGGTACAGCTTCAGCTACAGGTTGCCCAGCGTTTAGAGGCTTGGCTGAGCGAGGGTAAGCGTGCTGCCGACATGGAGATGAGCTGTGAGGAACAGGCTGCAGCGCGCGATTTGTTCCTGCTTACCATGAAGCCCATTTTGTATGTGGCAAACGTCGATGAGGATGCCTTAGACGATGCGCCCGCTGAAATTGGCGGACATACCGTCGTGCCCATAAGTGCAAAAGT
>CAYTTI010000142.1:1297-3003 GCA_964440675.1 uncultured Coriobacteriaceae bacterium | reverse complement strand
ACGAGCTCTTTGCAACGCTCGATCCCACGACGCGCGCGCTTACGCTGGAGCATGGCAGGCGCATTACGCTTACCGATACAGTGGGCTTTATTCAAAAGCTGCCCACCCTGCTGGTCGAGTCATTTAAGTCCACGCTTTCCGAAGCATGCAACGCTGATCTATTGCTTAAGGTGGTCGACGCCTCAGATAGCAACGCCCATAAAGAGCTCGATGTTGTCGATGACATTCTGAGTGAAATAGGTGCCGGAGCGCTCCGGTCGCTTGTAGTGTTTAACAAGTGCGACCTCATCGACGAAGCCGAGGTTGCACGCCTGCGTGATCGCTATCCTTGCGCAGTATGTATTTCTGCGTTGACAGGTCTTGGTGTTGAGGATTTGCTCTATGCCATCGTCTCTCAGGCAGTGGATGCAGATGAGCTTATGACCGCTCTCATACCGTATGAGCAGGGGAGCATCGTAAAGCTTATGCATGAGAATTGTCATATTATCCGCGAGCAGTATGAGGCAGATGGCGTGTATATAACAGCGCGCATTCCCCGGCGCTTGGTAAGGTTTATATCCACCTTCAAGGTACTCGAGCCTAATGCGTAACAGTTTGTCAGCGTAAAAGTTTGTTACTGAGTGCTTCCTCATAAAATGCCACTGACTGCTTCTTCACAAATGTCGGGTTGTAGGCCAAAATGTCACTGGGTGCTTTCTCACAGAAGGCTTACAAGCACCATGAGCACGGGCTGATGAATAAGATATATGGCGAGCGCGTGACGCCCCACAAATTCTAAGGGGGCGAAGCGAAATGTATAGAAGACATTTGGCCAGGCACTACGCGCACCATGCTTTCCTGCAATGCTTCCCGCCAAGTAGATAAAGATGTGGGGAAGAAGCGGGTAGTAATCGCTTGAACTAAAGTTCTGCCCAGGTAGCCCAAGCCAGCTGAGCACATTCGACTCATAGAGTACCTCAGGCAGTTTAATTGAAGCAGCACCAATCCCTATATATCCACTTGAGATGTTCTGAAAGCAGATGAAGAGAAGCAGACACAGGCCACAAGCCCACCAGCTATACAGGTCTACATGGCATTTCTCGCATAAACCATACAGCAAGGTACATGCAGCCATACAAAAGATGATTCCAAAGCTGATGGGCGTGATGATCTTGCTGAGTGCAGTTACAGCATAAATGGCGAGCGCAACACCTGCGTATCGTAGGCCACGCAATATGTTGCTATGAGAGTACGAGCACATCACCCCTGCTATACCTAAGAACAGCCACGCGACCGTATTGCGCCATACTACTAGCGTAAGCCCCGAAAACCACGGCAGCGATATCCCCCGCAGGTAGACAAGGTCGAAGCATCCGTGAAACGCCACCATGGCAAGTACGAGTAACCCACGCAGGACATCTATGAGGTGCAAGCGCCCGTCAGTACGTCCGTTAGCACATCTGTTAGTACGTCTGTTAGCTATGGTGCGTTCCTCCATATTGGTGCCTCCCTTGTGATGATTGCATCATGCAACTCGCCTAATCAAACAAGTTTGCTAGCATTACAGTAGAGCATGTATTGGAGGTTTCTTTTCATGATGCATTTGATCTTTATTTAATTTCAAGACGATTTCCAGAATCGTTGCAGATTGTTGTTTTCACTTCTTTCTTTCGATATTTAGTGTTGAGCGTGGGTTCGTATTTCGGAACTGCAGCAACAGTTAGAGT